>CAZZIQ010000013.1:0-28319 GCA_964654355.1 uncultured Piscirickettsiaceae bacterium | reverse complement strand
ACGCAATGCGACTGCGTTAAGACGGCTCGGCGAGCTCCCGCTCCAAATCCACATAGTTCTCCGGCTGGAAGCGCGGCGTACACAGCGCCAAAAACACCAGATCTTCGGTGCCGTTATTGTGAATGCGCTGACGCACGTCGGCGGGAATCACGACGACATCGCCGGGTTTCACGAGTGTGGGCGCAAGCTCACCGACTTCGACCAGCCCTTCGCCGCTCAGAATCACATAGCGTTCGACGCTGTTTTTCAGGCAATGCCAATGCGTGGTCTCACTCGGCGCAACCCGCGCACGCGCAATCGATAAGGCCTCATCCTCTGAACGATTCCACCATTCATTAATGAAGCATCCTTCATCGAAAAAATATTCCGATGCTTCGCTGTTGTGTTGGATTTTGGGTGTTTTCATCGGTCTAGCCTAACGGAATTCAAGAAGTTACTGCGAGTGCGGCACATACAAAGAAATGTGCTTTCGTCCCCTCGCCCGACTGGGTATCATTGCCCACCTTTTCAGCAACCCAGAATGCTCGCGCTGCCGTCTCAGTCTGTCGCGCGCCGTGTCATTCACTGGAGACTGCGAAACACTCATGCGCATCGGGCCTTACTCACTGCCGAACAATCTGATCTTGGCGCCCATGGCTGGCGTCACTGATCGCCCGTTCCGTCAGCTGTGTCGTCGCCTTGGCGCCGGACTCGCGGTCTCGGAGATGGTGTCGTCTAACTCGCTCCTATGGGGCAGCGAGAAGACCAAGCGTCGTGCGGATCATGCCGGTGAGTCGGAGCCACGTTCCGTGCAAATCATGGGTGCTGATCCGCAGATGATGGCCCAAGCGGCGCGCTACAACGCCGATCAAGGTGCGCAAATCATCGACATCAATATGGGCTGCCCGGCGAAGAAAGTGTGCAATGTTGCCGCCGGCTCCGCCCTGCTACAGAACGAAACTCTGGTTGGGGAGATTCTCGACGCAGTGGTCGGCGCGGTGGATGTGCCGGTGACTCTGAAAATCCGTACCGGATGGGATCGCGAGCACCGCAACGCGCCGACCATTGCCAAGATCGCCGAAAGCGCTGGCATTCAGGCCCTCGCTATTCATGGTCGAACCCGGGCCGACGCCTACACGGGCGATGCCGAGTACGACACCATCGCCGCGGTGAAACAAGCGGTATCGATCCCGGTGATTGCCAATGGCGACATCACCACGCCAGAGAAGGCCAAAGCAGTACTCGAACAGACTGGCGTGGATGCCATCATGATCGGCCGCGCCGCGCAGGGTCGTCCGTGGATTTTTAATCAGGTGCTGCACTACTTTGCGACCGGCGAGCACTTGCCGGATCCAAGCATCGAAGAAATCCAACAACTGCTCACCGAACATCTCGACAACTTGTACGCGTTTTATGGCGAATACGCCGGCGTGCGCGTCGCGCGCAAACACATCAGTTGGTACAGCAAAGGACAGCCACATGGCGCGGCCTTCCGCCAAATCGTAAATCGCGTGGAAGATGCGGCAACCCAACGCCGCATGGTGAACGAATTCTTTGAAGAACTCCTCGATCGTCGCGCACTTGCGGCGTGAGCCCCTTTTACTTTTCTTCTACCCTATGACAACTGCACAAACTTCATCCCAGCCCAACCTCGCAAGCCCAAGCAAGACTACGGCCACCTCCTCCGAAACCATCGCGGAATGCGTTGACCGCAACCTGCGCGACTATTTCGCCGCAATCAATGGCCACAAGGCACCCACCAGTTTGCACGAGCGCATTCTTGGTGAAGCAGAACGTCCGCTCTTGATCCGCGTGATGGAATTTGTCGGTGGCAATCAATGCAAAGCCGCCGATGTGCTCGGCATCAATCGCAACACCTTGCGCAAGAAACTGCGCACACATGGACTCCTTGATTGAGTCTTGCTTGCTTAAGGTTTACCGGCTTCACTTTTTTAAACCTTCAATTCTCACTGCGCCTCGCGCACCTTCAGGAAGTTTTTGATGTCTGCTACCGATCGTCCGGTGCGTCGCGCACTGATCAGCGTTTCTGATAAGAGCGGAATCGTCGATTTCGCCCAAGCGTTAGCCGCGCTCGGCGTCGAGATTTTGAGTACCGGTGGCACGGCCAAGCTGCTTGCCGAGAGCGGTGTCGCTGTCACCGAAGTGTCCGACTACACCGGCTTCCCGGAAATGATGGATGGTCGTGTCAAAACGCTGCATCCGAAAATTCATGGTGGCCTGCTCGGTCGTCGCGGTACGGATGATGCGGTGATGGAACAGCATGGCATTCAGCCAATTGATCTGGTCGTGGTGAACCTCTATCCGTTTGAAGCGACTGTGGCGAAGCCGGATGTGTCTCTGGAAGACGCGATTGAAAATATCGATATCGGCGGCCCAACCATGCTGCGCTCGGCAGCGAAGAATCATCGGGATGTTGCCGTAGTGGTTGATAGCAGCGACTACGCGGACGTACTTACCGAGCTCAAGAATGGCCACCTGTCCCACGAGACACGCTATCGCCTTGCCGTGAAAACCTTTGAACACACCGCACGCTACGATGGCATGATCGCCAACTGGCTGGGCAAGACCGACCTCAACGGCCAGCAACGCGATTTCGCGCGCACGCTCAACTTGCAATACATCCATGTGCAAGGCATGCGCTACGGAGAGAACCCGCATCAGAGTGCGGCTTTCTATATCGAAGCCAACAATACAGAAGCCAGTGTCGCCAGTGCGCGTCAGCGGCAAGGCAAGGAATTGTCGTACAACAACATTGCTGACACCGATGCGGCGCTGGAATGCGTTAAACAATTCAATGAAGGTCCAGCCTGCGTCATCGTTAAGCATGCCAATCCATGTGGCGTCGCAATCGGCAGCGATTTGCTCAGCGCCTATGATCGCGCCTATGCCACAGACCCGGAGTCTGCGTTTGGCGGGATCATCGCCTTCAACCAACCCCTCGATGCTGCGACCGCGAAAGCCATCATTGAGCGCCAGTTCGTTGAGGTGATCATCGCTCCGGGTGTAGATGCCGATGCCGAAGCCATCGTTGCAGAGAAGAAGAATGTTCGTCTGCTGGCTTGCGGCGCTTGGACCGCCGAATCTGGCACACGCATGGATTTCAAACGCGTCACCGGTGGCTTGTTGGTGCAAGACGCTGATCTCGCGCTCTACAACGAACTCAAGGTTGTGAGCACACGCCAGCCGAGCGAAGATGAAATGCGTGACCTGCTATTTAGCTGGCGCGTCGCCAAGTACGTTAAATCCAACGCCATCGTCTACGGCAAAGACGGCATGACCATTGGTGTCGGTGCTGGCCAGATGAGCCGCGTGAACTCTGCCCGTATCGCCGGCATCAAAGCCGATCACGCTGGACTTACGGTTGCTGGATCGGTGATGGCATCGGATGCCTTCTTCCCCTTCCGTGATGGCATCGACTCCGCCGCCGCCGCGGGCATCGCCGCGGTAATCCAGCCGGGCGGCTCCATGCGCGATGAGGAAGTAATCAAAGCTGCAGACGAACATGGCATGGCCATGGTCTTCACTGGCATGCGTCATTTCCGCCACTAAAACATGACTACGATCACACAATGGAAAGACCTCGCGGTTGGCCAAGAGGCCTGCCTCGAACATACCTTCTCAGCAGAAGATGTAGCGCACTTCGCCGCACTCTGTGGCGACAATCAGCCGCTGCATCTGGATGCAGATTTCGCCGCCCGCACTTTTTTCAAACAACCCATCGTGCATGGCATGCTCACCGCCTCCCTGTTCTCAACGCTAATAGGGACACGACTACCGGGCCCCGGCAGCATCTATATTGGACAGAATCTAACCTTTCTGCGGGCGGTGTACATGAATGAGACCGTACGCGCATGCATGCGCATTACCGCGCTCGACCTCGACAAAGAACGCATTTATCTCACCGGCGAAATCACTAACACGGCTGGCAAGGCCGTACTCAGTGGCACCAGCGAAGTTACCCTCCTCCGAAATTTGGATTAAACATGAAGGTCTTGGTCATTGGCGGCGGTGGCCGCGAACATGCGTTGGCGTGGAAGGCGGCGCAATCGACGCGGGTTGAGGTTGTCTATGTCGCACCGGGCAATGCCGGCACCGCGCGCGAAACCAAACTAGAAAATGTCGCCATTGGCGCAGAAGACATCGACGCACTACTCGCTTTTGCACAAGAACAAACCATTGACCTTACGATTGTCGGTCCTGAAGCCCCTTTGGTCGCAGGCATCGTTGATCGATTTCAGACAGCGGGCCTGCGTTGCTTCGGACCAAGCCAAGCGGCAGCTCAGCTCGAAGGCTCCAAGGCCTTCACCAAGGATTTTCTGGCGCGTCACCACATCCCGACAGCGGCGTATCAAACCTTTACGGAAATTAATCCCGCGCTCGCCTATTTGAATGCACAAGGCGCGCCGATTGTGATCAAGGCCGATGGTCTCGCAGCCGGCAAGGGCGTCATTGTCGCGATGACCGAAGCCGAAGCCGAAGCCGCGATTCGTGACATGCTCGCTGGCAATGCCTTTGGTGAAGCCGGTCATCGCGTCGTCATTGAAGAGTTTCTTGAAGGCGAAGAAGCCAGCTTCATCGTCATGGTCGATGGCAAAAATATTCTGCCCATGGCCACTAGCCAAGATCACAAACGCGTCGGTGATGGCGACAGCGGCCCGAATACCGGAGGCATGGGTGCGTATAGCCCAGCGCCGGTCGTCACCGCCGCAGTGCATGCACGCATCCTGCGCGAAGTGATCGAGCCCACCGTGCACGGCATGGCCAGCGAAGGCCATCCCTACACCGGCTTTCTCTATGCCGGACTGATGATTGATGCTGCCGGCGCACCGAAGGTGATTGAGTACAACTGCCGCTTTGGCGATCCAGAAACCCAGCCGATCATGCTGCGCCTACAAAGTGATTTGACCGAACTCTGCGATGCCGCGCTTGATGGCCGACTCAACGAAGTGGATGCACATTGGGATGCGCGTGCCTCTCTCGGCGTAGTGCTCGCTGCCGGTGGTTATCCCAGCGACTATGCCAAGGGCGATGTCATCTCGGGTCTCGATGCAGCGGATGCGGCTTCAGCCAACGGCACCCAGAAAGTGTTCCATGCCGGCACAACGAACAATGCCCAAGGCGACGTCGTAACCAGCGGCGGTCGTGTATTGTGCGCAACTGCACTGGGCAATACGGTTGCGGAAGCCCAAGCCAAGGCCTATGCCGTAGCCGAACTGATTCAATGGCACGGATGCTTTATGCGCCGCGACATTGGCTATCGCGCCATTGCCCGCGAACGCGCATAGCTGTACCAAAGCGAAACACCTAGACCCATCACGGCAAAGCTCACGACGGTCCAGGTCGCATGCCAATATTCGGCTAGCGTTCCAGCGAGCATACCGCCCAGCGGCATGAGTCCCACAAACATCACCGAGAACAAGGCCATCACCCGACCACGATAGGCATCATCCACGCGCACCTGAAAGTAGGCGTGCGTGCTGGCGATCACTGTGGTCACAGAAAAACCGGTTAAGACCAGCAGCCCCAATGCCGTCCAGAGTTGCGGTAACGCGGCAAAACCCAACAAGGCAATGGCGCCCATGCGACCAAAGCGCTGAATCCAAAGGGACAAATCCACATCTTGCTGATGACGGGCCAAGTTGAGCGCCCCCAGCAACGACCCAAGCCCCGCTGCACCTAACAACCAGCCCATCAGGTCGGCATCCCCAGCAAATCGCTCGGCTGCAAACAACGGCATCAACACTACAAAACTTGAACCCATCAGGCTGATCGCCCCGACATGCAGCAACATCCGCCGCAGGGGCGGGTTCTCCCACACATAAAACAAGCCCTCGCGAATACGGCTGTGTGGGCGCTGGCGATGTTCCGTCTTCGGCAGCTGGAGGGACCACAAGGCCAACAGCACGGCAAGATAGGTCAAGGTGTTCAAGGCAAACACACTGGCCTCACCAACCGCCACAATGACCACACCGGCAATAGCTGGGCCGACAAAACGCGAAAAATTAAACATGCTGGAGTTCAAGCCAACCGCATTAGCCAATTCTGTACGCGGCACCAACTCACTGAGAAAAGCCTGACGCACCGGCATGTCCACCGCATTAAGTAAACCGAAGAACACCGCTAAACCCACCACATGGATGGCTTCGACTTGACCGCTGAAGGTCAACAGGGTGAGTGCGAGGGCATGTACCAACATCAAGCTTTGCGTCACAAACATGAGCGAACGCCGTGGAAACCGATCGGCGAGCGAACCGCCATACAGACCGAACAACAGAATCGGTAACAACATCGCAAATTGAGTCAGCCCCAACCAAAAAGCCGATTCGGTCAAGCGCCACACCAGCCAGGCCTGTGCAGCCTGTGCCATCTGTGAGCCAATCAGGGAAACCAGCTGTCCGGAAAAATAGCGGCGATAGTTGGAATGACGAAGCGAACGCGTAATGGCATGCCACATGGGCGGCTACTCTACTCCCATTTCGCGACCGCGGGAGAGGCTGGTATGCTTGGCTACCCCGGCTAAGAACGGATTACAAAACCAACCCTGGAGGACACCATGCAATTGATCCACTCTCTCCTGCGCACGCTGCGTCGCAATGTGCTGATGCTAACCACTGCGGCCCTCTGCTCGACCAGCCTCAATACCGCAATCGCAGCTGAAAACCCAGAAATCTCACCGCAAATGATGCAGGCGATGGTTGCTGAAAGTATGCGCATTGAACGCGCCTCACCAGATGTCAGCTTTGAAGAAATCGTCGAGTCGATGAAGCTGCGCGCCAATACGCTGAACTTCAAACTGGTCGCTGATCTGCCGCTGTCTAAGCAAATTGAATCCATGGGCAAAACATCCAACAAGATGCAAATCCTTGCCTTCTGTGATGCTTTGATTGCAAAGGAAATGGTTGAATACAACCTCTTATTTGCAGGCTATCTACCGTGCCGTGTCGCTGTCGTTCAAGACAAGCATGGCGACAACTGGGTCGTGACTATGAACATGGACATGATGCTGCACGCCGTGGATATGCCGCCCGCACTGAAAGAATTGGCTGGGAAGGTGCGCGACAGCGTGTACAGCATTGTTGATGCGGGCCTGAACGGCGACCTATAAACGAAACGCCTTCTGCTAGAAACGAAAACGGCCCTCAATGAGGGCCGTTTTTTATTGAGCAGCGATCAACTCATGAAGTTGGGAGCGGACAGGAAACTGCCTCACCAAACCAAAAAGCATCACCTTTGGCAAGGAACTCTTCAAACGGCATGTAGTGCGATCCATCACAGGAGAAATTGAGGCCGACAATGCCATTGATTGTGTTCAACGATGCGGCTCGTAAATAAATGATCTCATCCGCTGAACGCAAGCGCGCAAAGCGCTCAAAAATCACCCGCACTTGGTCAGCAGGCACGATCGCCTGTTCTGGATAAGGACGACGCGGATAAGCCAAACACAGGTTTGGGTCGAGAATTTCCTGAATCGGGTGGACGCGATAGCGATAGGGATCGTCATACAACCACATGGTCGAGCGTGCGCTGGAAAAATGAAGCTTGCCATGAAAAATACCACGCTCGGTCATGAGCTCGGTCATCAAGTCCACTACTTCTTCCATGCGATCATCCATCGCACTGTGCGTACGCGTCTGCTGGAATAAAGTTCCACGAATCGCGGGGTCGCCCTTCACCTGCATCCAAACGCGGCGGTCTTCACTAGCCACTTCCGGCTGTGGCAAATCGCGCAGCTCAAAGTCTGCAGCGAGATAACCCAGCAACGGCTGCTCACGATCATTATCAGCATGAATTTCACACACCGCGGTGACACAACTGCGGCGTGTGGTACGACTGATGTAAACCCCCGAAAGCGCGCAACCGTCAATCGGTTCAATTGCGGAAAAATACGGACGCATCGACAGGTCTTGTCCGCGCGCGGTGAGATCGGTCTGCTCTGGAGTCACGTTGGAGCTGAGCTGATGACCATCGGGGGCAACGACATAGACGAGATTGCAAGGCAGCTCATCACAAGTCGACATCGCCCGGTTCAGCTCCGTGTCGATCGCATCCACATCACCCCACAGCGGCATCAATTGCTGCGCGAGATCACGCATCGGCTTCTCTAAGTGCCCACGCAGAACATCATGCTGCCGACGGATCGTATTGCTGAGGGTGTTGTCGTTCATTCCGAGCTATCCTACTCTGAAGTCGCACAGTATGTGCACCCATTACGACAATCTCATGACAACATCAGCAAACCCTGTTCCACTGGAAAACGTCTCACTTCCCGAGGTTCGGGTCTATGTCGCCAAGGGCTGTTCGCACTGCCAAACCGTTCTCAATGGCCTGCAGTATTTGATGAAGGAAGGTCGTCTACGCCGCATCGACGCCCGACTGGTGGATGCTTACC
Source organism: uncultured Piscirickettsiaceae bacterium (assembly GCA_964654355.1). Classification (GTDB taxonomy): domain Bacteria; phylum Pseudomonadota; class Gammaproteobacteria; genus CAZZIQ01. Next base: position 19,930 of record CAZZIQ010000013.1, on the reverse strand, counting down.
CCGACGAGGTCACGACCCACAACATCCAAGCCGCACCGGTCACCTTTATCAATGAGCTGCGCTTCGACGGCCTACTCACGCCCGGCGAGCTCAAGACCTGGCTCGAAGCCGCCAGCGAAGCCGATGGTGGCTGGGGTGCTTATCTGCGCGAGGAGCTGCGCGCAGGACGACTCGATGCAATCCAAGCGCGTGTTCTCAACCATGAGCCGGCTCTACTCGCTTTGGTCGGACAGCTTGCGGATCGCGATGCCGGCCTGACCGTACAGCTTGGGATCGATGTGTTGTTTGAAACCCAGGCCGCCACCGACGCAGGACTCCCTGAATCGGTGATTGATGCACTACTCACGCTCCTCAATGACGACGATCCCGCCGTGCGCGGTGATGCGATTCACCAACTGCGCCACGCACGCGCGTCCTCGCGCACGGACATGGTGCACGCAGCCGTGAACCATGCGCGCGCGGATACAAATGCGCTGGTGGCCGAAGCGGCCGAAGAAACGCTCAGCGAACTGCAGCAAGCTCACTAAAGAACGCCCATCCACATGACCGAAATCCTCTTCCCCATGTTCCTACTGCTGGGTGGCGGCGTGTTGTGGCGTGTGCTCAAACCCATGTCGATGGACGCTGATGCCCTGCGTCGCGCGTTGACCGCCTTGGTCTACGTCCTACTGTTGCCAGCGTTGGTACTCGAGGTGTTATGGAAAGCCCCCCTCAGTCTCGACAGCGTACGCATTGCGATGGCTGCTACGGTCGGCACCTTGGTCACCGCAAGTGCCGCCTATTTTGTATTTCGGGCACTCAAGGTTTCGCCGCAAATTCGCGGCGCACTCATCCTCGCCAGCGCTTGGGCCAACGTGACCTACCTCGGCTTGCCGGTACTCGAAGCCCTGTATGGGCCGTGGGCGCGCAGTGTGGCGCTGCAATACGACCTGTTTTCGAATACACCACTCTTACTCAGCATGGGTGCCTGGATTGCAATCCGACACGGCAATGCACGCGGCGAGCCGCCACTCAAAGCCCTGCTCGGCGTTCCCGCCCTGTGGGCTGCGGCGATTGCGATTGGACTGAACCTGAACGAAATTTCAATCCCCGACTGGCTCAATCAATTACTCGAACTATTGGGCCGCTCGGTCCCGCCACTCATGCTGATCGCACTCGGGCTGGGTTTACGTCTCGATGTGTTGCGCTGGAACCGCTTACCGCTGTTGCTGCCGGTCATCGCGATTCAACTGTTCTTGATGCCGCTGGTGGTCGGCCTGACTGGATTCGGGGTGGGGCTAAGCGGACTAACGTTGAGTGCCGTTCTGCTCGAAGCCGCGATGCCGAGCATGCTGCTCGGCATCGTGCTATGTGATCGCTATGGACTGGATACGTCGCTGTTTGCCGCAGCGGTGAGCCTGACCACGGGTCTGTCTTTGCTCACCCTGCCGCTTTGGCACAGCTGGGCCAACAGCGCCGCCTTAGCCAGCTGGTTTGGGGTCTAAGCGACGGTCAAGTTAACCCTCGCGTGAGGCTTTCTTGCGCTCATGCTCGAGCAAGAACTTCTTACGCACACGAATCGCCTTCGGCGTGATCTCGACCAGCTCGTCGTCGTCGATGAATTCCAGCGCACGCTCAAGCGTCAAGCGAATCGGCGGGCTCAAAATCAACGACTCATCTTTACCTGCCGCACGCACATTGCTCAGCTGCTTGGCCTTAGTCGGGTTCACCACCAAATCATTTTCCCGACTGTGAATACCAATCACCATGCCTTCATAGACTTCTTCACCATGACCAAGGAACAAGCGGCCGCGATCCTGCAGGTTAAACAGCGCGTAAGCCAATGCCTTACCCGGACAGTTCGAAATCAGCACGCCGTTGTGGCGCTGACCAATGTCATCCTGCACACGCGGGCCATAGCTTTCAAAGGTGTGGAAAATCAGACCGGTGCCGGAAGTGGCCGTCATGAAATCCGTTCGGAAACCAATCAAACCACGCGCTGGAATGAAGTAATCAATACGTACACGACCGCGGCCGTCCGGCTGCATATCACGCATTTGCGCATGACGCTCACCGAGCAATTCCATCACTGCGCCTTGGTGGTTTTCTTCCACATCAACGGTCAGCGATTCCCACGGTTCTTTCAGCTCACCATCAATCTCACGCACGATCACTTCCGGACGCGATACCGCCAACTCATAGCCTTCGCGTCGCATATTTTCGATCAAGATGGACAAATGCAATTCGCCACGCCCCGACACTAAGAAACGATCGGGGTCATCGGTTTGCTCAACGCGCAGCGCCACGTTATGAATCAGCTCACGCTGCAAGCGCTCATGCAGGTTGCGTGAGGTGATGTACTTGCCCTCGCGACCCGCCATCGGCGAATTATTCACGCGGAAGGTCATGCTTACGGTTGGTTCATCCACCGTGAGTTGCGGCAGTGCCTCTTCGTGACCTGGCTCACATAACGTATCGGAAATGCGCAATACCTCAATACCGGTAAAGGCAATGATGTCGCCCGCCCTAGCCTCTTCCACCTCGACGCGCTGGAGACCATGAAACCCAAGCACCTGCAGCACGCGCCCACTGCGCTTGCTGCCATCTGCGCCAAGAATGCTAACGCTGGTATTGGTTTTTACGCGACCGCGGCGAATGCGGCCAATGCCAATGACGCCCACATAACTGGAATAGTCCAGCGCACTCACCTGCAACTGGAACGGGCCATCCGCATCCACTGTCGGTGGTGAAACATGATCCACAATCGCCTCAAACAACGGCTCCATGTCGGTACCCGTTTCACCCGCTTCCAAGCTTGCCCAGCCCTGTAAGGCAGAAGCATAGATCACCGGGAAGTCGAGCTGATCTTCGGTCGCACCCAAGCGATCAAACAAATCGAAGGTCTGATCCACCACCCAATCCGGGCGGCTGCCGGGGCGATCCACTTTGTTCACCACGACAATCGGACGCAGGCCGTGACCCAATGCTTTCTCCGTCACAAAACGAGTCTGCGGCATCGGCCCATCCACGGCATCGACCAACAACAACACCGAGTCGACCATCGACAACACGCGCTCAACCTCGCCACCAAAGTCGGCATGGCCCGGCGTGTCAACGATATTGATGCGATAGTCGCCCCAACGAATCGCGGTGTTCTTCGCCAGAATGGTGATACCGCGCTCACGCTCCAATGCGTTGGAGTCCATGACTCGTTCGACTTGTTCGCCGCGCGATTCGAGCGTGCCAGATTGCTGCAACAGCTTATCCACCAAGGTGGTTTTGCCATGGTCTACGTGCGCGATGATGGCGACGTTACGAAGTTTGTCGGTCATAGGAATCCTGACCGGTCATCCATGACCGGTTGTAAAAAATCAATTGAGGTAGGGTCTTAACTAAAGACGAGCTTAGTCGTCCTGCTGCATGATGCGCGGACGCAGACCTTCATTCGGGAAGTTGTTGAGCAAACGCCGTTCGACTTCTTCGGCCATCCAGCGTTCTGGGTAGGCGCCGAGGCGCAGACGATACAGGGTTCGGCCGGGAAACTCGACGGTTTTTAGAAACGGCTTGTAGCCCGCGCGCCGAATCTTGCCAAGCCACTCAAACGCTTGTTCACGCCCATCGGCACGATAGGTTGCCACCTGCACCACCCAGCCAGCCGATTTCTCACCGAGCAAAATCACCTTGCCATCCGCCTTGGCTTTGTTCAGCTTGGCCTGTTCCAGTGCCGCCAGCGCTTCTTGCGCTTCGGAATCGTCCGGCGCGGTTTGCAAAATCAATTGCCACAGCGCCTCGGCGACTTCGGCTTCACCGCTTTGCGCTGCGACGCGGGCTTGATCACGCATCTCGTCCATCGGGTCCACAGGAGTGGGCGCAACCTGGGGTGCCGGCGCCGGTTCCGTCGCGGGCTGAGGTTCCACAGACTTCGTCTCAACCACCGCCGATGGTGTAGGTGCAGAGGACGCTGGAAGAACAGGCGCTGCCTCCACAGGTGCAGAGACCGCAGCCACGTTCTGTGCTTCCTGGGCAGGAGCCGCTACCACCCTAGGAGCTTCCGATTCTTTCTGCGGCGGCGGTGCCGTGACGGACTCAAGCACAGGCTCAGGCACGGAAGGCCGGCTCGGTTGAGGCACGGGTTTCGCTTGCGGCTGCGCTGGGGACTCAACCGGGGGCGCTGATCGATCCCAAGGCATTTTAAGCTCTTGCGCGACACAACCGCTCAGCCCGATGGCTGCAACAACTGAGATCACAAGAATGCGCCTGCCTACCATGTGCCTATTTCTTCCGACTCACCAGTGGATACCGCGTGCTCAGCGAATCCACCGAACCAAGTAATACATCCGCTGGCCCTCCGAAGAGACCGACGGCCCATGCACACGCGCCGCAAACAGATGCTTGTCCGGATCTGCGGCCAAACGCGCCGACTCCTCATCCGCATGCACCGTGACCACATTGGCATGGAAGCGCCCACGCGTTTTGCGTGGCGCATAGACCACGGCGCAGACCTGCTGCAGGGCGGAGGATTCCGGGTCCGGAGAAAATGACATGAAGAGCGAGAAAATTGGTGCCGGTTCACGGACTCGAACCGCGGACCTACTGCTTACAAGGCAGTTGCACTACCAACTGTGCTAAACCGGCGTTTTGAATGAAGCGGAATTGTAGCGGGACAGCCCGCGCAAAACGAGATCTGGCTGGTAAATTAATTGCCAGGGTTGCGCCAGTCGTTGCGGCTCTGAAGACCACTGCTCCATGAGGCCAGGCGCGCCCCCACCATGCACGACGACCCGCCCAAACGACGCGCCGTTTTGCTGCCACAAACGGGCCGCTTCCGCTAAGCCACTGTTGAGCCCGCCCCAAAATAGATGCTGCAACCCGCTGGACACCGCACCCGCAGTGTCGCATCCCGGTGTCAACACCGAATCTGAGACAGCAACATCTTTGAGTGTCGCAATCTGCTCCGTGAGACAGCGTCGCATGAGACGTGCACCCGGCCAAATCCAGCCCCCCAGATGAGTTCCATCGGCCTCAATGAGATCCAGTGTAATGGCCGTACCCAAACTCAAAACTGCCAGGTTTTCTCTTGGAAAACAATCTGTTGCGTCCAATAAGCCAAGCCAGCGATCAATCCCCAAGCGCGCCGGGTCGGCATAGCCAACCGTCAGACCAAAGGCTGTCGCAGGTGTCTCAAGGCTGCATACATCAACACCGGTTCTCTCGGCCAATTGACGCAAAAATTCCGCCTCTTCTTCCACGCCACGGGTGTTCGCGAGGTAGACCTGTCGCACAGACTGTCCCGCAAAGCGTCCGTTTTCCAGCGCCTGCAGGGGGTGCGCCTCCAGCGCATGCCAAAACTGAGGCCGCTTTTCCGAAGCGCTCGGCAACGGTGCAGATGGAAACAGTCCGTAGTCTGGATGATGCCAAGCCCACTTGAGCTGGCTATTCCCAAGATCGATGAGCAAAGCCCAAGCCTGCATCTCGCTTGGCGCCGCCGCACTCATCTGCGCACCTCAACCGGACGAAGGCGCGTCACATCGCCGCTGTAGACCACACGCTCGGCACCGCCCACCATCAGGCGCAAGCCGCCCTCCGGGTTGAGTCCCAGCGCGATCCCTTCAAACCTGCTCGACTCCAAATCCACGCGAACGGTCTGCGCCTGATCGCGATGCAAGGCCTCCCAACGCGAAATCCAAGGCGCGAAACCTTGGCTGGCAAACTCCGCGCACGCCGACCGTAACCCCGCAATCAGCCGGGCAACGAGCGCATTGCGCGAAATCGGTCGCGCCGGATCGATCCATGCCGCCCAACCCGTCCACGGCGCAACCGCTGCATCGCGCTCGGATACGGGTTGCTGAGGGGGGGCACGATTGACCCCAAGGCCAATGACGACTCCCTGCTCGTTTCCCGAAATTTGCGTCAATTCAATCAAGATGCCGCCTAATTTGAACTCATTCACCACCAAGTCGTTCGGCCATTTTAATTCCACCGGCGCGGCCCCAGCGCCTCGCAGCGTCTCCGCGGCAACCACCGCGGCCACCAGCCCCAGCCCGCTCAATACCTGCGTCGGTCGATCAAACGCCCAAAATAGGGAAAGATAGACGCCTCCACCCGACGGCGAAACCCAGGTCCGACCGCGTCGACCACGCCCCTGGGTCTGCGCCTCAGCGAGACAGACTGCCCCGTTGCTCAGCTCCACTTCCGTTTCAAATGCGCGGGCGCGCTGTAACAGCCACGCATTGGTCGAAGGCAACTGCGGAAAAATATCGATGGATGAAGATTGCGCGAAATCGCCGCCAATTTTCGAAAGTTCGGCCGATATCGCCGCATGATCAAGCGCTTCCATCTCGACCACAGCAACCTTTTCAGAGACGCCTAACCGACCACTTCGCCGAGACGCTGTGTCAGCCAGGCATTCTCACGATAGTCGACCGGGCAGTCGATGACGCTCACACCTGGCTCCTCGAGGGCCTGCGCCAACACCGCTTGCAGTTGCTCAGCGCGCCCAATGCGATAGCCATGTGCACCAAAGGATTCAGCAAGCTGCACAAAATCAGGATTCCCAAAGTGCACATGCGCCGGCCGGCCAAACTGATTCAGTTGCTTCCATTCAATCAAGCCATAACCGCCATCGTTCCAAATCAGAACCACCAGCGACAAGTTGAGACGCACGGCAGTCTCCAGCTCCTGCACATTCATCAGAAAGCCCGCATCACCGGTGACCGCGACGGCGCGCTGCTGTGGACGCGCGAGACAGGCCGCGATCGCGCCCGGCAAGGCAATACCCATCGCGGCAAAGCCATTGGAGATGATGCAAGTATTGGGAAACTCGGCCCGGAAGGTGCGTGCCATCCACATCTTGTGTGCACCCACATCCGAGATCGCGATGTCCTCCAAATGCATTGCGGTACGCAAATCCCACACGATCTTTTGCGGCTTCATCGGCATACTGAGATCGCTTGAGAAATGCTGCATCTGCTCGATCAGAAACTCTCGCATCGGACGCGCCGGATCCACGGTTCGCGCCGCAACTCGGGTGGCAATGCGCTGCAAACTGTAGCGAATGTCGCCCAATACGCTGACATCGACGTTATAGCTCGCATCCACCTCGGCCGCCGAAGCATGAATGTGCACGATGCGACATTCGCGCCCGGGATTCCACAAATACGGATGCCACTCCACCAAGTCAAAACCGACCGCGATGATGAGGTCGGCCTTATCAAATCCGAAATTCTCAAAGTCGTTTTTCTGCAGCCCCGCGCTGCCCAGCGCCATCGGGTGCTTGAAGGGGATCACACCCTTGGCCATGAAGGTGTTCGCGACTGGGATGCGCAGATCGCGGGCGAAGTCGGCCAGGGCCAGATGCGCTTGCGTCCGCACCACACCATGCCCAGCCAAGATCATCGGATTCTGCGAACGGCTAATCAGAGCGGCGGCGGCCAAAATCTGCTCTTCTGGCGGCTCGGGCACCGGCGGGTTGTGCACTGGCAAGGGTGCCTCGTCCGTTTCCATCTCGGCGACGTTTTCTGGAAACTCAATGAAGGATGCGCCGGGTTTCTCCGTCACGGCCAACTTGAAGGCCTTGCGCACCACCTCCGGAACGATTTCAGGCTCCAACACGCGGGTCGAATACTTGCTGACCGGCTCAAACAAGCGCACCAAATCGAGCACCTGGTGCGACTCTTTATGGAGCCGCGTGGTCGCCGCCTGTCCCGCAATGGCCACGATTGGCGCGTGGTCCATATTGGCATCGGCGACCCCGGTCAGCAGATTCGTCGCGCCCGGACCCAGCGTCGCCATGCACACACCGGGACGTCCGGTAAGACGGCCATAGACATCCGCCATAAAGGCCGCGCCCTGCTCATGTCGCACCGTGATGAACTCGATGTGCGAGTCCAGCAAGGCATCCATTAGATCTAGGTTTTCTTCGCCCGGAATCCCGAAGACGTATTCAACGCCCTCGTTTTCGAGACAGCGGATGAACAGCTGCGCCGCGTTCACTCGGCAGCGCCCGACTCTTTCGCCACCAGATATTCGATGACCTTGATCAGGTTTTCATAACTCCCCGCACTACTGCCATCGGTCAGGTATTTGCCCTGCACAAGGATCGTGGGCACACCCTGAATGCCGCTGCGCTGGGTGAACTGTTCGGCACGACGCAGCTTGCCGCGGACCGCAAACGAGTCCCAGGCCTGATTGAAATCGGTTTCACTTAGGCCTTGCTGAGCAAACAGCTTCGCAATCGCGGCACGATCACTTGCTAACGCACGGTTGCCACTCACATGAATTCCATCAAATAGCGCGTGGTGGATTTGTGGCAACACCCCCAACGCCTCGGCGGCGTAGAACGCTTGCGCAGCCGGCGCCCAACGTGGGCTTAGGACCGCAGGCTGCTGACGAAAGCGCAGTGCTGCCGGCGCGTTGGGCAACCATTTCTGCAAATAAGGCTCGAGGCGGAAACAATGTGGGCAGCCATACCAAAACAACTCCAAGACCTCGACTTCGCCCGGCGCTGTTGTCACCGGAATCGGGGTTTCGAGGCGATGATAATCAACGCCTTCAAAGAAATAGTCGGCATGTGCAGCCAGTGGCAAACACAGCAAAAAACCAATCAGCGCGCGACGCAAGGTCTGAATCATGTGCGAAAATCCTTCGTGAAGCGACTCATAAAATCGTTGTTCTGGCGCAGCATGCTACCGCAATCTCTGTGCCGAATGCGCACACCGGAGACCCCCCATGGCACGCGACCGCAAAGAGCTCGAACACTTTCTCTCCCAGCAGTATCTGGCGCAATCACTGACGCTCGCCGAGATCGGCACACTGTTGGAGTACACCGAATGCGTCGAGTTCAACAAAGATGATCTGGTCGCCGATGTTGGCGAGGTTGGCGAAGCCCTGTTCTTCGTCCTATCTGGCGAGGTCACCCTGTTTCATGTCTCCGGCAAAAACGAGGTCGAGGTCGGACGCATGCTCGCCGGCGAACTGATGGGCGAAATGTCGTTCTTCGACCGCGAGCCGCGCTCAGCACGCCTGAAGGCACGCAAGAAACAAACTGAAGTACTGCGCATGAGCCGCGCAATGTACAAGCGCCTTCGCGTTGAACACCCCTACATTGCTGTGAACGTGCTCGAGCAAGCCATCATCAGCCTCGATCACCTTGTCCGCCGCATGGGCAAGAGTGCCGCGAACCTTTCAGGCTATCTGTTCGGTAGCGGTGGCCGCTACTGAGAACCGTGCGCCTTTTCAGACAATAAAAAACCGGGCCGAAGCCCGGTTTTTTATTGCATCACAGAACCGATCAATAAAGACCTTCGATGAAGGTCGCAACGGCTTCCATGTCCGCATCCGTCATACGCATTGCAATATTACGCATCATGGCATTCGGATCGTTGGCGCGATCGTTAAGCTTGAAGTTACGCAGCTGTGCAACGGTGTATGCCGCATGCTGGCCCGCCAAGGACGGGAACTTGGCTGCTGGATTGCCGTTGCCTTTGGCGCCATGGCAGCTCATGCACGCAGTAATGCCCTGCGCCTGGTCGCCACCACGGTAGATCTTGGCACCACGCTCCACCAGCTTGCGCTTAGCCACACCACCGCTGGTCTTTTGCGAAGCGAAATAGACCGAGAGGTCGGCCATATCTTGCTTGCTCAAAGGACCCGCCATCGCCTGCATGGTTGCATTGACGCGCTTGCCTTCCTTGAACTCAGTCAGCTGTTTCACGAGATAGCTCGCATTCTGACCCGCCAATTTCGGATTGACCGCATCCGTGCTGTTGCCATCGGCACCATGACACGCCGCACAAGCCGCAGCCTTTTCCTTACCCGCAGCAACATCACCAACCGGAGCAGCCATGCTCGGCGTTGAAAACAAACCCGCAGCCAAAGCTAGGGCAACAACATGACGACGATTCATGGGTACGTCCTTTTCTTGCAATTCAACAGGCGTGCAATGGCACGCAACTCAGCCAACAGCAACGAACTTACTTGCTCTTGGAAACGATGTAGTCAACTGCCGCTTTCACATCAGCGTCAGCCAAATTCTTCTGTCCACCCTTGGCCGCCATCGCGGTACCCGGGATACCATTGACCCCACTGTTGTACAGTGCGTCCATGCCCTTAGCGATGCGTGGAGCCCAGGCCGCTTTATCACCGAGCTTCGGTGCGCCAGCTGCGCCGGTCATGTGGCAGGCCATGCATGCTTTCATGTAAGTGGCTTCACCATTGGCCGATGCAATGGCAGGAACCGACAGTGCTGCTGCTGCAGCGATCAGAATCATCTTGTTCATAAATGCACTCCGTTTGCTTCGAATGAGAGAGATGACGAAAATCCTACTGATCGTTGCGCGTCTTCTTATGAGCCGCTACAGCGTTCGCCCGTCCTTAGGGGGCGCATCAGTATATCCACGACTACTTATTGCGCCAAAAGCTAAAACCCAGATGTCCCTGATGGGCCCATACAGCAATTCTTTTCTCACACGAACCACTCACGCGAGCCCCGCATGTCGAACGACACCTCCCTGATTGCCCGCAGCTCGCGCTACCACGCGGCGGAATTCCTTAAAAGCGCCAGCCGCCTGCAAGAATGTGGACCGGATTTGGGCGCTGAAGTTGCCTTTGCCGGGCGCTCCAATGCCGGCAAGTCCAGCGCCTTGAACGTAATTACGGGGATTCGCGGCCTCGCCCGCACCAGCAAAACCCCCGGCCGCACTCAGCTGATCAATCTGTTCACGCTGGATGAAACGCATCGCCTGGTCGACCTTCCGGGCTATGGTTATGCCAAGGTGCCACTGGAAATGCGCAAGGCGTGGGAAGCCAATATGGCCGAGTACCTGCAACAACGCAGCGCACTCAAAGGGGTGGTCGTGGTGATGGATGTGCGCCGCCCGCTCACCGAAGGCGATCGCGTCATGCTGGACTGGGCAAAGTGGGCCAAGTTGCGCATACACATCTTGCTCACCAAGGCCGACAAGCTGAGTCGCGGCGCGGCATCAAGCAGCCTACAAAAAACTCGTAACGCCCTAAAGACGGATTACCCCGGAACGACTGTGCAATTGTTTTCCGCACTCAAACAAACTGGCATCGAAGAGATTCATGCTGTGCTCGATGCCTGGCTGGAATGGCCGCACGCGGAACCCTAAAACGAACCTGCAGGCGGAACTCAGTGCGCTTCGTCCCAATTTGCACCCACACCCACACCGACCTCCAAAGGCACCTTTAATTCGGCAGCTGCTTGCATGCGTTGGGTAACACCTGCGATCAATGCGTCGACATCCTGCGCTGCAACTTCAAACACCAGCTCGTCATGCACCTGTAGCACCATGCGCGCGGTAAGCTGCGTATTTGCATCGTAGAGCCAGTGATCGACAGCAAGCATTGCGCGCTTGATGATGTCCGCTGCCGTACCCTGCATTGGCGCATTGATCGCCGTACGCTCCGCGTACTGACGGCGCTGCGCGTTACGCGCGTTAATTTCCGGCAAGTACAACCGACGACCAAACACGGTCTCAACATAACCTTGCGCACGCGCTTGCTCTCGAGTGCGATCCATAAATTCGCGCACACCAGGGTAGCGCTGGAAATAGAGATTCACATAGTCCTGCGCTTCGGCCCGGCCAATGTTGAGCTGCCTGGCTAACCCAAATGCAGACATGCCATAGATCAGGCCAAAGTTAATCGCCTTGGCACTGCGGCGTTGATCACTGGTCACCACTTCGGGGGCAACCCCAAACACCTCAGCCGCCGTTGCACGGTGCACATCATCGCCCTGATTAAACGCATGCAACAAACCTTCATCTTCCGAAAGATGCGCCATGATGCGCAATTCAATCTGCGAATAATCTGCCGAAACCATACGCATGCCCTGAGGGGCAACAAACGCTTGGCGAATACGGCGCCCTTCTTCCGTACGGATTGGGATGTTCTGAAGGTTTGGATCCGATGACGACAAACGCCCGGTTGCGGTCACGGCCTGATGAAACGAAGTATGTACACGCCCGGTCTTAGGATGAATCTGTTCCGGCAAACGATCGGCATAGGTGCTTTTCAGCTTGCTCAATCCACGCTGCTCCAGAATCAAACCGGGCAACGGCGACTGTTCGCTGTGTTCTTCCGCGAGTTGCTCTAAAACCTCTTCCGCAGTTGAAGGTTGGCCCTTTGGCGTTTTCTTCAACACCGGAAGACCTAGCTGGTCGAATAAGATTTCTTGCAGTTGTTTGGGTGAAGACAAATTGAAGACTTGGCCGGCCGCTTCATGCGCCTTCATCTCCAACTCAACCAAACGCTGACCCAACACTGCACTTTGTTCTTGCAAATGTTGTGCATCCACCAAGATGCCGATGCGCTCCATACGTGACAACACCGGAATCAACGGTAACTCAATCTCGCGATAGACCTGCTCTAAGCGTGGCGCACTCCGTAGGTGCGGCGCTAGTTGCGCATGCAAAGCCAGCGTTGCCCATGCATCTTCTGCGGCATAGGGTGCCGCTTGCTCTAAGGCAATCTGATTGAAGGTCAGCTGGTTCTTCCCTTTTCCCGCGACATCTTCGAACGCCACCATCGCGTGGTGGAGATACTTCGTAGCCAGCGAATCCAGATCATGCCGTGTCGCGGTGCTATCCAACACGTAGGATTCCAGCATCGTGTCTTCGGCAATGCCGCGTAACGCAATGCCATGATTGGCCAACACGCCCATGTCATACTTCAGGTTTTGCCCGACCTTCCTTGGCTCAGGATCTTCAAATAACGGCTTCAACTGCGCCAAGGTTTCGTCGCGCGCCAGCTGCACATCGACTAACTCAGCATCATGCGCAAGCGGCAGATAGGCCGGCAGCTGACCTTCAATCGCGAATGACAAACCCACAATCTGTGCTTCCAAGCCATCCAGGCTCGTCGTTTCGGTATCGACCGCCCAACGCTCGGCTTTTTGCAACCGCTCAATCCATTGTGCGAGCGAGGTTTCGGTTTGAATCACTTCAATCTGAGCTGGATCGAACACAGGGATCGGTGGCAGCGCCACCTTCGTTGCGTCAGCATTTGCCGTAGATGCATCGATTTGATTGGGCGCAGATTTAGATGCTTCGCTCTGACTCGACGTCGGCGCCGCATCGCCACCACTCAGCTCGCGCAGCCACGTCTTAAACTCGAGTCGGGCAAACCACGTCCGCAACGCCTCCGCATCGGGTTCGGCTTGTTGGAGTGCGTCAATCTTTTCAGGAATCGGCACATCACAACGAATCGTGACCAACTGTTTCGACAGTGGCAGGTGATCCAGTGCTGTTCGCAGGTTTTCACCAATCTTGCCTTTGAATGAATCGGCGCCCTGCATGATGGCATCGAGGCTCTCATGTTCAGCCAACCACTTCGCAGCGGTCTTGGGGCCCACCTTGTCGACCCCAGGCACGTTGTCAACGCTGTCGCCGACCAAGGTCAGGTAATCAATGATCTGATCTGGGCGTACGCCAAACTTCGCAAACACGCCCTCCGCATCCATCACCGTATTCGTCATGGTGTTGACCAAGGTGATGTGCGGGCCGACCAGCTGCGCCATGTCCTTGTCACCGGTCGAGATCAACACTTCATGCCCGCCACTGCGGCCCTGTTTAGCCAAGGTGCCAATCACATCGTCCGCCTCAAAGCCGGGCTCGATGATCAGCGGCAGGCCCATAGCGCGAATGACGTCGAGCAAGGGCTCGATCTGCTCACGCAAATCGTCCGGCATCGGCGGACGGTGTGCCTTGTATTCAGGATAAAGGTCGTCGCGAAAGGTCTTTCCTGGAGGATCGAATACGACCACCACCTGCGCGCCTGGATAGTCACGATGTAGGCGGCGCAACATGTTGACCACACCATAGATCGCGCCCGTGGCCTCGCCATGGGCGTTGGTGAGCGGCGGCAGCGCGTGATAGGCCCGAAATAGATAAGAAGAGCCATCCACCAAAATGTAATCCGGTTTCATCAGCAAGCCCGCTCGTGTTCTCGTATCATTCGCTCTCGAAACCCCTGCATTCTGGAAATTCGTATGTCTCGCACCGCTCGCGTATTTGCCCCGATGACTCGCGCCACCCTACTGGCCAGCAGCGTGCTGTTCAGTGGCTTGGTTGCTGCGCAATTTGCGCCGGCGCCGATTCCACCCATTCCGGAACCGATGGCACCGAGTGCGCCGCAGGACGCACCGCCACCACCGCAACAGGAACAGATTGAGCCGGAAGTTACCATCGTGGAGCGGCCCAACTATACCGCCGAGGAATACCGCATCAACGGTCGTCTGTTCAAAGTGAAGATTACGCCGACCTCCGGTCCGTCGTATTACCTGATCGATATGGATGGCGACGGCGCGCTGGAAACCCGCCGGCACGAAGCCGACAACCTGCAGGTTCCGCACTGGATTCTGTTCCGCTGGTAACCCCATCTGCGCATCGCGCAGCCCTGCACTCTGAATTTCTTGTATGTCGGTCTACACCGTCGTCGATCACGCGGCCCTCGAGGGCTTTCTCGCTGAGCATGCGCTCGGGCGCCTAGTCGCGTTCGAAGGGATTGCGGCCGGCATCACCAACACCAACTATTTCGTCGATACCGAGCGCGGACGCTACGTCCTCACCTTGTTCGAACACGAGCGCGCTGAGGACCTACCCTGGTTCTTACACGTCATGGCGTTTATGGCCGAGCATGCCGTGCCCAGCGCACATCCCATTGCCGATCGTAGCGGAACCTATCTCGGAGAGCTCGCCAACAAACCCGCGGCGCTCGTCCACTGCCTGCGTGGCAGTGACGTCGATGGCCCCAGCCTGCAACAAATCGAAACCTTTGGCGCCGTGCTCGGGCACATGCATCGTCATTCAGAGAACTATGCACCACAGCGTCGCAATGGTCGTGCGCTGGACTGGGCCGCCCATGCCCTGCCGCAACTCAAGGGCGTTATGCCCGCAGCGGATCATGCCTTCCTTGCCGCAGAAATCGTGGACCTGCACCAACGCCTACCCGTCGATTTGAACGGCGGGGACTTACCGAGCGGCGTCATTCATGCGGATTTGTTTCGCGACAACGTCCTGTTCGATGGCGAACGCCTTAGCGGCATCATCGACTTTTATTACGCCTGTAATGGCATTTTGCTGTACGACGTAGCAATTGCCGCCAATGACTGGTGCGTGCGCGCAGATGGCCGTTTCGAACCCACTAAGCTGCGAGCGCTGCTGCACGGCTATCAACGCGAACGCAAACCCAATGCCGACGAGCGCGCCGCGTGGCCACACCTCTTGCGTGCAGGCGGCGTGCGTTTCTGGACCTCACGCCTGTTGGATCATCATTTCCCACGCGACGGGGAAATGACCCACACCAAGAACCCCGATGCGTTCCGCGCCATCCTGCGCGACCGCAGCGAACACACCTCAAGCTACGCCACACACTGGGATTCTTAGCCCTTGATCGGGTCGATTCAGGTCGGTCGATTTCCGTTTTTTAGGGGCGTGGACCGACAAGACGTCGGCCCACAAACGTGCCAAGGATGCCCTTGAGCGACCCGAAAACCGAAACGGTCGCCCTAAGCATCAAAAATCAGACATCTGATCAAGAGGTTATGCGCACTTCCGCGGACACATCTGATAAGTTCCAGAAAAGACCCAGCTACACTATAGGGAATTTACCGTTGTCCACATTTCCTGTGGATAAGCCTGTGGAGAACTGGACCGGTCAACGAATTTGCAAGACAAAAAACATCACGGCCGCACATTGCATAAAAATTACGCAACGATGACAGGCATCAATAAATCAATGAGTTAGCGTGTTTTATGAGCTACTGAATTTCATAGATTCAATTGATCAATTTAATTTCTTAATGAAAGAGTCCACTAATTTCCTTGTGCATAAGTCTGTGGATCCTGATGTCGCGACCTGCCCCAAACCACCACGGACACGCTCTGCAAGCGCTTGTTCTGCAAAGTCCTGTTGCCCTGAACGGAAAAAAACCAAGGAATTCGCCCGTGTCGACTGAATTCTTTCAACCATTGTGCGAGCAGATCTCAGAATCAAAAATAATTAAATACGAAGTAAATACTTACTCATCTATTCCCGGTGGGGACATCAATCGCGCCTGGAGGCTCGCGCTCACCGATCCGCATGGCGCTACGACGTTGTTCTTTGTCAAACAAAACCAGGCGGCACGTACCGAAATGTTTGCAGCCGAAGCCGAGGGTCTCGCCGAACTGGCACACAACTCGACGCTGCGTATTCCCCAGGTCATCGCGCAGGGCATCATCGGGGCCTCCGCCTACCTCGTGCTTGAGCACATTCAGCTGGAACGCGGGCAACCTGCAACGGCCATCCAACTCGGGCATGGACTCGCCGCCCAGCATCGCCTCACCGCGAAGCGCTTCGGCTGGCAACGCGACAACACCCTCGGCAGTACCGTCCAGCCCAACCCCTGGACGACGGAGTGGGTCGAGTTTTATCGAGATCAGCGCCTCGGGTTTCAGTTGCGTCTCGCACAACGTAACGGCGCAGCCAGCACGCTGTTACGTGCTGGCGAACAACTGCAAGAAGCCTTACCGCACTTCTTTACCGACTACACACCACAGCCATCGCTGCTGCATGGCGACCTGTGGGGTGGCAATTGGGGCGCGGATGAAAACGGGGTGCCGGTACTGTTCGATCCGGCGGTGTATTACGGCGATCGCGAGGCCGATCTCGCCATGACCGAATTGTTTGGCGGCTTTCCGTCGGATTTCTATGCCGCCTACAACGAGGCGTTTCCGCTCGACCCCGGCTATTGTCAGCGCAAGGATCTCTACAACCTCTATCACATCCTCAACCATTTCAATTTGTTCGGCGGTGGCTATGCCGACCAAGCGTTGCGCATGACCGAGCGACTGCTTGCCGCCGTTCGCTAACGCTCACCCTCCGACCTTATAAACCCCGGCCATCCCCCCATCGAAAGGCTCGTGTAGCCGTCTACCCTGCAATTTCCGCATAATCCGGCGACTTTTGATCACTCATGACCCAGTTAGGAGCGGAATATGCGAGTAATCCTTCTTGGCGGTCCGGGCGCAGGTAAGGGCACCCAGGCCAACTTCATCAAAGAACGCTACAACATCCCGCAGATCTCCACCGGTGACATGCTGCGTGCGCACGTCAAGGCCGGCTCTGAGCTCGGCGTTGCTGCGAAGAAGATCATGGATGCCGGCGGACTGGTTTCCGACGACATCATCATGGGCATGGTCAAAGAGCGCGTGAAGGAAGCGGATTGCGCCAACGGCTACCTGTTCGACGGTTTCCCGCGCACCATCCCACAGGCTGATGCCCTCAAGGCTGCCGGTATCGCGATTGATGCGGTCGTTGAAATTGACGTACCGGATGGGGAAATCGTGAAGCGCATGTCCGGTCGTCGCGTCCACGTGGCTTCAGGTCGCACCTACCACGTGGTGTTCAATCCACCGAAGGTGGAAGGCAAGGACGACGTGACCGGTGAAGATCTGATCCAGCGTGATGACGATCAGGAAGACACCGTATTGGCACGCCTCAAGGTCTACCACGATCAGACCGAGCCGCTGATCGACTTCTACAGCAAGGAAGCGAATGCCGGTGGCTGCACCTACGTGAAGGTCAATGGCGTGGGCGGTGTCGACGACATCACCAAGCAGATCTTCGATGGTCTGGATGCCGTCAAGGGTTAAGTCCTTCACGCTTCGGAAAAGACCCGGCTTCAGCCGGGTTTTTTTATGGGCCCGATCAATCCTGACTAAAACGATTGGTTGTTATGCTGTGTAACGCTCTCAATTTGCACCGCGCTTTCGTCGGCGTATCCTACGCAGCCTATGCATGAGTTCGTTCGCCCCCTGCACGCCGTTCAAACCAGCTGGTATTTGCTCATGAGCAAGCCACGCGATGAAGAGCGGGCGCTTTTAAATCTGCAGGACCAAGGCTATACCGTGTATCTACCGCGCGTGCTGCGCGAACGCCGCAAGGCCGGCAACCGCAAGTCGGGCGTTGAGCCTTTGTTCCCGCGCTACCTGTTCGTTCGTCTCAACGATGAAATGAATTGGGCGCCGATTCGTTCAACCCCCGGCGTGAGTGGCTTAGTTGCCTTCGGGAACCGTGAACGCTCCTACATTCCCTGTCCCGATGGTATGGTCGAAGCGATTCAGGCACAGGAAAACAATCAGGGCCTGCACCAACCGCAATCGCTCGATTTCCAGAAGGGCGACAAGGTACGCATCACCACGGGCCCTTTCCATGACTTGGAAGGCGTATTCCTAATGGATGACGGCATTGATCGTGCACTCGTCCTGCTCCACTTCCTCGGCAATCAGCGCGCAGTCCCGGTCGAAGCCTTTCGACTCTCGCGTGTGATGTAACGCGCTGCAACAATCGCCACCCCCCCAATCTAAAAAAACCCGGCATTGCCGGGTTTTTTTGCGCCCAATCGATACAGTTATGCGTGATAAGGCCGACTCAGTTCATGCACCGCGTCGACAAACACACCGGCGTTTTCGGGCTGCACATCTTTATGAATGCCATGACCAAGATTAAACACATGGCCATTGCCCGCGCCAAAGCCCGCAAGGATGTCACCCACTTCCTGACGAATGCGCTCCGGCGTGCCATACAACACCGCTGGATCCATATTGCCTTGCAAAGCAACCTGATCGCCAACACGCGCACGCGCCTGTGCAATGTCGACGGTCCAATCCAGACCTAGGGCATCCGCGCCGCTCTCTGCCTGTGCTTCCAGCCATAAGCCACCGCCCTTGGTAAACAGGATCACCGGCACCTTGCGGCCGTCCGCCTCACGTGTCAGCCCGGAAATGATCCGCGTCATATAGTCGAGCGAGAACTCGCGATAGGCACGATGCGACAACGCGCCGCCCCAGCTATCAAACAACATGACCGCTTGCGCGCCCGCAGCGATCTGCGCATTGAGATAGGCCGTTACGCTATCGGCTGTCACTGACAAGATGTCATGCAACAACTTCGGCTCGGAATACATCAAGGTTTTGGTGCGGTCATACTCCTTGCTCGACTTGCCCTCAACCATGTAGGTCGCCAACGTCCACGGACTGCCCGAGAACCCAATCAAGGGCACGCGACCGTTCAAAGCACCACGGATGGTGCGCACCGCATTCATCACATACTGCAGTTCGCCTTCCGGATCGGGCACAAACAATTTCTTAATGTCCGCAGCACTGCGCAGCGGACGCTCGAAATGCGGGCCTTCGCCTTCAGCGAAGTACAGGCCCAAGCCCATGGCATCCGGAACCGTGAGAATGTCAGAGAACAAAATCGCCGCATCCAATGGATAGCGCTCCAGCGGCTGCAAGGTCACCTCACAAGCCAGCTCGGCGTTCTTGCACAAGTCCATGAAGCTACCGGCCTTGGCGCGCGTGGCGCGATATTCCGGTAGATAACGACCGGCTTGGCGCATCATCCAGACAGGGGTGACATCCACGGGCTCATGATTAAGCGCGCGCAGGAAACGGTCGTTTTGAAGTGGGGTCATACGCGGCTCATTCTACCAGCTTAAGGAGTCGTCCCGGCTCGACTTCGCCATCGGGCCAACGCTGATTCATGAGCTGGAGTTCATCCGCGGTCGCGAGCCCATTGCGCGCCGCGAGGCTCTCCCAGGTATCACCCACCTGCGCTTCGTAGAGCGTGATGCGCAGACCGCGTGCCAAGGCATCTTCCTCGCGCGTGAGGCGACGCAGCGTCTGTGGCGCCTTGGTCAAGGCTTCGGTGTACTGCTCGGGTGACTCTGGATCGGATGCACCGAGCAGTACATACGCACGCTCACTGCGACCCTGATCAAGATAAACCACGCTAACCCAGCCCTCGCGGCGCTCTCCGCCCACTTTGATTGTGGCGCGAGCGGTGTGGCCTTGGGCGTGCTCCGTGCGCCAGTCTTCGCCTTCGCTGGTTTTCAGTTTAAGCCGGGTGGTAACGAAGGTTGCCGGATCAATCCGCTTGTTACGGTCTT
>CAZZIQ010000012.1:0-30716 GCA_964654355.1 uncultured Piscirickettsiaceae bacterium | reverse complement strand
GCGTGTGACTTCGCGGACAACTCTATCGCCACCGGTTTTCGGATTTATTTCTCAAACGTGAAAAAAAAGCCGCACGGATCACAGGATGGGACCCCCAAAAAAAAACGGCCAGAGCGGCCGTTTTTTTTGGGTCCCAACGGTTGGGATTAACCGCAACCGCCACCGGAAGAAGAACCACAAGTTCCGCAGCCACCGCCGCTGGAGGCCTTGGTGTTCACGAAGCGGAATGCGCCACCGTTGTCACCATCTTCGAATTCAATATGCACGCCATCCAAGGTGCTCAGACATTGCGGATCCACGAAAACATCCAAGCCTGCGGCAGAAATTACAGTATCAGAAGATTCGGCAGAATCGGCGAAGGTCATCCCCCACTGGACGCCGCTGCAGCTAGAGCCCGCAACGTAGATGCGCACACCCTTAATTTCCGGATTATCTTGCTTGCCGTTGTTGACCAACTCTGCGAGCTTGCCACGCGCAGCTTCGGTAATGTTGAAGCTGTCTTGAACGGGGCTACCACCAAGGGCATCTTTGATTTGAGCTGCGGCTTCCATCGCATATCTCCTGCTTATTTGTGAATATAGGGCGAGGCTGAGACCACGCCAGAACACATCAGTTCATCGCGTCAGTATAGCGAAGCCCCTCTCAAACTGCCCGCGCCACAGTGGGTATCCCGGCCGAGGTAGCTCGTTCTAGACTGAAATAATGCGCGTTGCGCCCATTTCGCAGCAAAACTGATCCTCGCACCCATCGAAAAACTCGGCAAAACCCCGCTAGAATGCAGGGCTTCGTGCATTTCTGCACCCGCCTCATTGATCACCCACGGATTGCCTGCACATCAGCCCATGCCCAAAACCCCGCAACACACTGAATTTCCAACGCTCGCTTTCATCGGCGGCGGCAATATGGCCTTCAGTTTGATTGGCGGCCTGCGGGCCGATCACGTTGCGGGCGAAGCCATTCGGGTTGCTGAGCCCCGCGCCGAGGCCCGAGCATCGCTGACCCAGAAATTCGGGGTAGCGACCTTTGCGACCGCAGCAGAAGCCGTAACCGGAAGTTCGGTTTGGATTCTGGCAGTCAAACCGCAAGTCCTACCCGAAATTGCCCAGGCCTTGGCCTCCCTTGCCCAAAGCCAGCGACCGCTGATCTTGAGTATCGCTGCCGGGATTCGCAGTGCCGATTTGGAGCGTTGGCTGGGTGGAAATCTTCCGGTCGTACGTACGATGCCGAACACTCCGGCATTACTACGCAGTGGCGCAACCGGGCTGTATGCCAATGCTCAGGTCAGCCCAGCGCAACGCACGATTGCCGAATCGATTCTGCGCACAGCTGGACTCACACTGTGGGTCGAAGATGAAGCCTTGATGGACGCGGTTACCGCCCTGTCAGGCAGCGGTCCTGCCTATTTCTTCTTGGTCATGGAAGCCATGCAACACGCCGGCGAACAACTTGGCCTGCCCGCCGACAGCGCACGCCTGCTCACCCTGCAAACCGCATTGGGTGCAGCACGCATGGCACTGGAAAGCCCAGATGATCCCGCAACGCTTCGGCAGAAGGTCACTTCGCCAGGCGGCACCACCGAAGCCGCGATACGTAGTCTCCAGCAATCCGGCCTTGAAGCAAACTTTGCGACAGCCTTGCGCGCCGCTGCGCAGCGCGCCAACGAATTAGCCGACCAGTTCGCCAACGACTCCAACCAAAAGCAGGACTAAGTGATGCAACACAGCGGCGCCGCCTTTGCTCTACTGTTCAACATCCTTGTGAGCATCGCGATGTTTGTGTTCTTGTTGCGCGCGTTATTGCATGCCACCCGCGCAGATTGGCACAACCCAATGACACAAGTGATCTTGCGTCTGACGCGTCCTGTGTTGATGCCACTACATCGTCTACTCCCCCCTGGCCAGCGCATCGACAGCATGAGTTGGTTCTTGCTCTGGGCGCTTGCCTTGCTCCGGCTATCCCTAGATGCAGTGCTCTTGGGTAAGACACTTGCGCCACCGCTTTCGCTGCTGCTCATGAGTTTGGCCTCAGTGATTGACTTGGCGGCTACCTTCTTCTTCTGGACGGTGTTAATTGAGGTCATCCTTAGCTGGGTTGCGCCCCGTCACGCACATCCGGGCATTCGCTTAATCAGCCAACTCAATGCACCACTGCTGCGCCCGCTGCAACGACGTTTGCCCACGCTCGGAAATTTTGACCTCAGCCCGATGGTGTTGATGCTGTTATTGATCATTCTGCCAGCCTTAGTGCAAGGCATGCTGCTGGACCTTGCTCAGCTCGCCAATTGATCACTACACTGTCGCGATGCCCAGCCAACTCCCCGACGACTCTGTCGGCCTCGTCACTCCTCAGACTCTGCACTTCGCGGCACCGCTGACGCTGGAGAGTGGCTCGGTCCTGCCAAAGTACGATCTTGTGATCGAGACGTATGGGACACTCAACACCAACAAAGACAATGCGGTCTTGATCTGCCATGCCCTTTCCGGGAACCACCATGCGGCCGGCTATAACAGCATGGATGATCGCAAGCCAGGCTGGTGGGATACCAGCATTGGCCCTGGCAAAGCCATCGACACCAATCGTTTCTTTGTCGTTTGTCTCAACAACCTTGGTGGCTGTGATGGCTCCACCGGCCCGACCACTCCACATCCCGAAACCGGCAAACCCTATGGACCCGATTTCCCGATCGTGACAGTCAAAGACTGGGTCGAGAGCCAAGCACGGCTTGCCGACCATCTCGGTATTCAACAATGGGCCGCGGTAGTGGGTGGTAGCTTGGGTGGTATGCAGGTTTTGCAATGGAGCATCGCCCATCCCGATCGTATCCGGAATGCTGTGGTCATTGCCGCTGCACCCCGCCTGACCGCACAAAACATTGCCTTCAACGAAGTCGCCCGCCAAGCGATCACCAACGACCCAAACTTCCATGGTGGTCGCTACCTCGAACAAGGCGCGGTCCCGGAGCATGGCCTACGCCTCGCGCGGATGCTGGGACATATCACCTATTTGTCGGACGAATCGATGGGCGCCAAGTTCGGGCGTGAGCTGCGCGAAGGCAAACTGCAGTTCAATTACGACATCGAATTTCAAGTCGAAAGCTACTTGCGCTACCAAGGCGCAAGCTTTGTGGGCCGCTTTGATGCCAACACCTATCTGTTAATGACCAAAGCGCTCGACTACTTTGATCCTGCACGCGAACATGGCGATGACCTCAGTGCCGCGATGCGCACAGCCAAGGCGAAATTCTTTGTCGCATCCTTTTCGAGTGACTGGCGTTTTTCACCCAGCCGCTCGCGCGAAATCGTACGCGCACTGTTGGACAACGACCTTGAGACCAGCTACGTCGAGATTGAATCTCCGCACGGGCACGATGCCTTCTTAATGCCGGGCACCTATTACCAAAGCGCATTCCAAAACTATATGCAGCGCGTGGCACAGGAGTGCGCAGCATGAGCAGCGGTTGCGACGACATGCGTGCCGATCAACAAATCTTGATTGACTGGATCAAGCCTGGCTCGCGCGTGCTCGATCTCGGCTGCGGCGATGGCGCCTTACTCCACTGCCTGATGCAACAGAAAGATGTCAGCGGCTACGGCATTGATTATGAAGACGAACGCATCCTCGCCAGCATGGCTCGCGGCGTGCCCGTGATTCAGGCTGACATCGAACGCGGCCTCTCTGAATACTTCGATGATGATTCGTTTGATTACGTCATCATGAGCCAGACGCTGCAAGCACTCAGCCGCCCTGATCAGACCTTACTCGAAATGGTTCGCGTTGGACGTCAGGCCATCGTCACTTTCCCCAACTTTGGCAATCTCGATAACCGCGCCCAGCTTTTATTCAAAGGCCAGATGCCGGTCACCGAAAGCCTACCGAATGAGTGGTACAACACCCCCAACATCCATCTATGCACAGTGCGCGACTTTGAAAAGCTCTGTCGCAAGCTCGGCCTGCGTGTACTCGAATCGGCCGTTTTGAATGAGCGCCTACACCGCAATCTCGCGTCCCGCCTCGCTCCCAACCTATTCGGCGAGGTTGCACTGTTTCGGGTCGAGCGTCTGACTCGTTAAGTATTTCAGCCTTCACTTAAGCTGCGATCGGCGCTTGACCCCTGTCTTTTGCCCCTGATAATGGGGGGACACGCTCACATACGATGAGCGGCAAAACAACACCCCAGCCGGTTTGATCCGGCAAACCAAAGGAGTCCCCCATGCAGAACCGCGCCCGTATAGCCTCGTTCCTGCAAGCTTGCGTTCTACTCGCTGGCTTCAGCTTGTTGCCGACGACCGCCCAGGCCGAGAAGGCCGTCGACATCGGTAACTATGTGGTGCACTACAATGCCTTCCGCGCCGACACACTGCCTGCCGATGTAGCACGCAACTACGGTATTCCGCGCAGTCGCAATCGCGCCATGATCAACATCGCTGTGGTGCGCAAAGACGGTGGCACCGGCACACCAGTTGAAGCCTATGTGCGCGGTTCAGCAACCAACCTGAACAACCAGCTGACTGTATTGGTCCCGCGCGAAATTAAAGAACCGGGTGCGGTCTATTACATCGACCACTTCCGCGTGCACAACGGTGAAACCCTGCGCTTTAGCTTAGAGATTGCACCAGAGCATGGCTCTGCCAGCCACAGCGTGCAGTTTGAGCAACAGTTCTATACCCGCTAAACCTGCAGCGCTCCCACATTGAAAAAGCCGGGCGCTGCCCGGCTTTTTCATGCGCACGCTTTCAGCAACATCGACAGCGTCAGATCACGCGCTCATTGCCGCCATCAATCGGAATCTGTGCGCCCGTGGTGCGCGCAAACAAAGGGCTACATAAGGCCACAGCCAAATTCGCAACCTCCGCACTCTTCACTTCGGTTTGCAGCACATTGCGCCGCTTATACGCATTCACGCTCATGCCGTAATGGGCGGCACGCGCTTCCAACACTCCACCCTCCCAGATGGCCGTGTCGTAGACGGCATCAGGATGCAAGGCATTGATTCGAATCCCATCCTCGGCCCACTCCAACGCCGCCACGCGCATCAATTGGATCAGTGCGGCCTTCGAGGCAGAATACGCCGCTGCACCCGGACCGGGCGCGGGCACATTGCGCGAACCCATCACCACAACCCGTCCACCCCGTGGCGAGCGCTTGAGTAGAGGATGGGTCATGCGTAGCAAGGCGAGGTTGGCATCCAAGTTGACACGCATCACTTGCGACCAGACTTCGTCCTCCAATTCCGCAATGCGCTTACTTGCGGGAAATAGTCCTGCGTTCAACACCACCATATCCAGCCCACCAAACTGAGCGACCCCGCGTGCCATGGCTTCCTGCATGGCGATACGGTCAGTCACATCGACCCGCAAGGCACAGACAGAAACCGAAGCCAATTCTTCCACGGACGCATCGCGATCCAACGCAATCACAGCGGCACCGGCGTTTGCATAGGCCATGACACAGGCACGGCCAATCCCAGATGCTGCACCGGTGATCAAAACAACCTCGCCCTGCAACGCAGGCGGCGTGCCGCCCTTACGCAGCTTGGCCTGCTCTAGATCCCAATACTCCATATCAAACAGGTCACACTCGGGCAACGCGCGCCACCCTCCCAATTGCTCCGCACGTTGCATGCATTGCAGCGTGTGTTGATAGATGTCGGCAACGATCTGCGCATCTTTGGCGCTTCGGCCTGCCGTGAGCAGACCCCACGCCGCATCCAACAGAACCCGTGGCGCTGGGTCCAGCATCGTTTTGGGCTCTTTTGCCTGCGGTGCGTGCGCATCAAAGTAGGCCTGGTAACGCGCCACAAACGGCGCAGCGGCGCGCTCGCCGCGCATTACCAAGGGCCAAGGTTTGGTGCGAATCACGTGATCGGGTGTCACCGGACCGCGTCCCGCGATTTCTGCGGCATCCGATTGTTGCGCAAACTGTAGGCCGCGCGGGTCGCAGGATTGCCGCAGGATCATCGGCGCACCCGCTACATCACTCAGCTGACGACGAAGCTCAGCAAAGACAATCGAATCCGGCAACGCCGGTGTGTTTTCCGCCGCAGGCAATGCCCATGCATTTTGGTTTTGAAGGTACGCTTCGGCGCG
The DNA here is from genome assembly GCA_964654355.1 of uncultured Piscirickettsiaceae bacterium. Taxonomy (GTDB): domain Bacteria; phylum Pseudomonadota; class Gammaproteobacteria; genus CAZZIQ01. Next base: position 24,630 of record CAZZIQ010000012.1, on the reverse strand, counting down.
CGCGACCAATGCAATCATCCGTACATAAGACTCTTCCGCAGTTTCCGCGAACGAAAAGATCCCATGCTGCAACAACACCATGCCTTGAGTTCCAGCATGCGCTTCACGCGAAAATTGATCGGCAACCACGCGCGCTAAATCAAAACCTGGCATTACATAAGGCACGACCACCACGTCATCGCCATAACACGCACGAATGTGTGCCTCGCCCTTAGGTGTATTACTGAGCGTAACGACCGCATCTGCATGGGTGTGATCAACGAAGCGGTGAGGTAAAACGGCATGCAAAATCGTTTCCACTGACGGCGTAGGCGCGTCTGCACGCAACATCTCGGCCTTCAATGCATTAACCATATCTGGATCAGACAAGTTCGGAAGTTGTGCTAAACGCTTGACCGGATCTAGACGCACTGCTGGAAAACCCTCGGCTTCAATGGTGGCGAGATCCCAGCCACTGCCTTTCACATACAGGCGCCATTCAGGCTCACCAAAACGGTTGGCTTCTTCGATTTTTACCGAACAATTGCCGCCGCCATGTAGCACCAACTCATCATCTTCTCCCAAGAGTCGTGCGCTATACACACGCTGTGCAAGCGCATCTTGATGTTGCGCAGCATCTTGCGCATTCCAACGATTCTTCATTGATCCCTTTCCTTAACCCCAATACAGCCAGGCCTGATACAGACCTAGCGCAAACACCAAAGCGCCCGCCATACGCCGAACCCAAGCATTCTGCAGTCCCATACGCAGGCGTCCTTGCAAACGCTGCGCAAGCCAGCCCAACAACAAGAGATTAGGCAAAGTGCCCAGCCCAAACGCCAACATCAGGCTTGCGCCTTGTTGCGGCGAGCCGCTACTGAGTGACCACACCAACACGCTATAGACCAAACCACAAGGCAACCAGCCCCACAATAAACCAGCCATATAGGCCTTAGGCAGACTTCGTAACGGCAGCCAAGGTCGCGCCAAAGGTTCAAGCCGGCGCCACAAGCGCGCACCGAGCGCCTCAAGATAACGTAATCCACGCCACAGATCGGAAAGCCAAAGCCCCATCGCCAACAGCAACAACACAGCCAAACCTTGCAACATCTCAGCAACCGGCAAGAACGATTGGCTGCGCAAGAGTAGCCAGCCAACGCCGCCCGCCAGCGCGCCCGCCAGCGCATAACTGGAAATCCGCCCGAGGTTGTAGGCCAGCAGAAAACCACGCATCTGCTGGGCCGACGAAGGCGCCGTAGAAAAACTCAACGCGGTCACGACACCACCACACATCCCTGCACAGTGCACAGCACCCAAAAACCCAACGAGAAACGCCGAAAGTAGCGAGAGCTCCTGGATCAACGCAAACGCTCCGTTCGCATCAGTAACGCAATCAAGATCACCGCTGGAAGCCCCAAAGTGGCTGCATAAATAAAGAACCAGCTGTACCCAACGGCATCGACCACAACTCCAGAAAAACCACCGACAAACTTAGGCAGCAATAACATCATCGAACTGAACAATGCATACTGCGTGGCCGTATAGAGCCGGTTGGTTAAGCTCGAAAGGTACGCAATAAAGACAGTGCCCGCCATTCCACCAGCAAGATTATCCGCACCGATCACCAACATCAGCCAGACCAGCAAAGGTTGCTGCGTTGCCAACCATGCAAACAATAGATTTGTCGCAATCACAATCCATGCGCCGACCATGAGCATGCGCATTACTCCGTATCGAACCACTAAAACACCGCCCACGAGTGCGCCACCAATGGTGACAAACTTGCCAACAAAGCCACTCACCAAGCCAATCTCAGAACCGCTGTATCCCATGTCTTGATAGAACGGATAGGCCATCACTCCCAGCGTAATGTCGCTAATCCGAAACACAGCAATGAATGCCAGAATCAAGAGCGCGTGCCAGCCAAAACGACGGAAGAAGTCGGTAAAGGGACAAACCACCGCCCCAACAAACCATGCTTGCATACGGCGGATTCGATACGGCAAATGTGTATTCTTCGCCATCAATCGCACCACCAGATCTTCTTTCTCCCACTCTGCATGAGCGCCGGTATGATCTGGCTCCTTGATCCGTAATGTGCTGAACACCCCAATCAACATGAAGCCGGCCATCACAAGATAAGCAATTGGCCAAGAAATGAAGTCCGCGATCACAAAGGCCATGCTTCCGGCAATGATCATGCCAATGCGATAACCCAACTGATACGTTGCCGCCATCGCTCCCTGCTTTTCCTCCTCAACGGCTTCGATGCGCCACGCATCAATCGTGATGTCCTGAGTCGCCGATGAAAATGCCGTCAAGACAGCAAAAGCCACGAGCCAGCTTAGACCCTGCTGTGGATCGCTTTGCGACATCAATAACAAACCGGAAATGATCCCTACTTGCGCCAGCAACATCCAACTCCGCCGCTGTCCCAACCAACCGGTCAGAAGCGGCAAACGAAGCCGGTCCACCAATGGCGACCAAATAAACTTGAGCCCATATGCCAAGGCAACCCAGCTCACGAAACCAATCGTTGTCTTATCAATACCTTCGCTATTCAGCCATGCAGACAATGTGCCAAACACGAGCAAGATGGGTAATCCCGCCGCAAAACCTAAAAACAACATCGCAAGGACTTGTGGGTCCTGATAGACCCGAAACGCTTCACGCCATGACTTCACAATATCCCCTCGTATTCAACAATCAGGGGCGCATGGTCTGAAAACCGCTCCTCCTTATAAATGGACGCTCGCGAAACCTTGGTCGCGAGACCTGGCGTGACAATCTGATAATCAATCCTCCACCCAACATTCTTTGCCCATGCCTGACCGCGATTAGACCACCAGGTGTATTGATCAGGATCCGGACAAAGTTGACGGAAGGCGTCCACCCAACCCCACTCACCCACCAACTGATCCATCCACGCACGCTCATGTGGCAAAAAGCCCGAGTTCTTCTGATTGGATTTCCAGTTCTTCAGATCGATTTCTTTATGTGCGATGTTCCAGTCACCACACAAAATCACCTCGCCTTTTTTATGCCGCAACTTGTGTAGATGCGCAGGAAACTGCGCTAAGAAACGATCTTTGCTAGCCTGGCGTTCAGGCCCAGAAGAGCCTGAAGGAAGATAGAGCGATGCGACCCGCACATCGCCAAAACGGGCTTCTAGATAGCGCCCTTCCGCATCAAACTCGGGCATGCCCAGCGTATTCACAACGGCATCAGGTTTACGTTTACTAAACACCGCCGTGCCGCTGTAACCCTTACGCTCCGCGTCACAAAAGGCGGCATGATAACCCTGCGGCACATGCACTGCGGGATCGAGCTGGTCGACTTGGGCCTTGGTTTCTTGGATGCAGACCACATCGGCCTGCTCACTCTCCAACCATGCAATCAGGCCCTTGTTGGCAGACGCACGAATCCCATTCACATTGACCGAAATGATTTTCACCCACACTCCTCAGACTCGCCTGCACGCAATCGGCTACGACCGTCGCATTCAAACCCGGTATCATGCCCGGCCAACGCGGTGAATCCCATCCCCGCAGCCCCATTCACTCCAACCGAGACCTGCTGATGTCCGCACGTACCCGCGAATTCATTGACTTTGCCCTCGAAGCCGGCGTTTTACGCTTTGGTGAATTCACCCTCAAATCTGGCCGCAAGAGCCCCTATTTCTTTAACGCAGGACTGTTCAATACCGGACAACGGATTGCTCAGCTCGGACGCCATTACGCGCGCGCCATCGCCGAAAGTGGCATTGAGTTCGACTTGCTGTTCGGACCCGCCTACAAGGGCATTCCTTTGGTCGCGGTAACAGCCGCCTATCTCGCCGAGGAGTACGGCATGGATCGTCCTTGGGCATTCAATCGCAAGGAAGCCAAAGAGCATGGCGAGGGCGGCAATACCGTGGGCGCGCCATTGCAAGGCCGCGTTCTGGTCATTGATGACGTCATCACCGCAGGCACCGCCATCCGCGAAGCCGTCGACATCATTCAGGGCGCTGGTGCAGCGCTCGCAGGCGTTGCGATCTCCCTCGACCGCCAGGAACGCGGCCAAGGCACCCAATCTGCGATTCAAGAAGTGGAGCAACAGTTCAAGGTCCCGGTGGTACGGATCGCGACCCTAGGCGACCTGATTGATTTTCTCGGCGCCGATCCAGCGCGCAGTGAGGATCTCGCTCGCATCCAAGCCTATCGCAGCGAATATGGCGTTTGAACAAAACGGACGCGCAACAAAAAACCGGGCAATGCCCGGTTTTTTGTTGCGCTCACAGAATGCTGATTAACAACAGGCTTCGCCCTTAAAGAGGGCATCCTTACCATAGCGCTGCGCGATCATGGCAATCTGGCGGCGATAAAACATTACAGCACTGCTGTTATTCGCAGCCACATCGTATACACGCCAACCATTTGGCGTCGCATGGAAGCGGAAGGTCACCTTTACCGGGTAACCACGTGGATGAGTAATACGCGCTGTGACGGTCACATCATTACTCCGCGAATCACGAATTGCTGGATAGAACGTGACCTTATGGTGGGTAAAGGCATAGCTTGCAAGCTGCTGTGCCAGGGCAGACAAAAACATTTCACGCAAACGCTGCGTTACCAAACCCAGCTGCTCATCACTTACTTCACGCACCAGCGGGCCTGCGGCCAAACGCGCCATGTAGTTGAAGTCAAAATAAACCGCGATCTCACGATCAATGAAATTAAGGATCTCACCTAAGTCGGCACCGCCCGACTGACGCATGAAATCCATCGTGCGCTCAATGCCCTGCTCAAGCAGTTCATCCGGTGTGGCTTCACGTGCAGGCTGATATGCCAAACCATAACCCGGTGCATAACCACCCGGCGCATATGGACCTTGCGGCGCATACTGCGCACCAACGCTGCCCATAGAGGCCAGCAACAAGGCGCCCGCCGCAATTCCTGAAAAAACCTTAGAACCTAACATGTGCTGTACTCCTGAAATCAAAAAACCGCCCGCTTAGCCATCCTAGCCGCACGGGTCGGAGTGCTGGAGGAGTGCTCAACAACGTGCCATCCCATCCATGGCATCGCACGCACTCTGTAAAATCTGTATCTAATCGTTACAGCACGCGCTCAGCACGCTGACCACAACGATTACTCCGCTTTAGTACCACTGGCCGATGCGGATAAGTCTGCACCAGCTCGGGAGTGGATTCCCTCCAAATCCCATTCCCCGCGTAGAGGTGCCGCACGTAAAACCAAGCTGTTTCATGATCCATTCCGATCCCACGCAACTGGTTATAAAGCAGCACCATCGGCACTCTCCTAGTAGATGCGCATCCCTCTGGAACGCGCGTGAGGGAAACACATCATCTATTCACTCAAACTCGTTAGCCACATTTGCTATCGCCGCAGTTAAGGCACGTCAGGCAGCCATCCATCTTGATCACGGCCTTGGTGCTGCACTTAGCGCAGAGCTGGGCATTTTCTGGAAAATCACCAGCACTGCCTTCCGATCCTGCATCTGCGGCTGGCGCGGCCTTGCCTTCATACTCAGCCTTCTTCTTCGCAATAAAGGCCTTTTGGTGGTCATCCATGCCGCAGTCATCGAGCATGCCAATCCCACGCAGGTGGCACTCGATCACGTCACCAATTTCGGCCACCAGTGACGGCATGAACTTGCCGCCTTTCTTGAAGTAGCCACCACGCGGGTCAAACACGGAGTGCATTTCTTCAACAAGGAAGGTGATGTCGCCGCCTTTACGGAACACCGCAGACAGGATGCGGGTCAGGGCAACAATCCACTGGAAGTGGTCCATGTTCTTCGAGTTAATGAACACTTCAAACGGGCGACGATGCTCATGCTCGGTACCCGCATTCAGGACCACATCGTTGACCGTCACATACAGCGCATGCTCCGACAGCGGCGTCTTCACCTTGTAGGTGGAGCCGACCAGCATGTCCGGACGCTCGAGCTTTTCGTGCATGCGCACAACATTAGAGCCCTCTTCCGCAACCGGAACGGCCTTCGGCGCGTCGGCTTTTTCGTCATCTCTAACTTTGTAACTGACAATCTTTTTTTCGATTTTAATGCTCATCCCATCACTCCTTAGAAATACAACCGACGCTTAGAACTTGCCGTAGTAGCCTTCTTTCAAGGCATCGTAGAGATTGGCCGCAGTGTGGGTTTCACCATCGTACTCAATCTCTTCGTTGCCCTTGGCTTCCACGACCGTGCCGTCTTCCAACGTAAAGCGGTAGGTTGTTTTCTCTAGATCTTTGTCTTTCACCAAGACGCCCTGGAACACCTCCGGATTGAAACGGAAGGTCGTGCAGCCCTTCAGGCCCTTTTCATAGGCGTATTGGTACACGTCTTTGAATGCGTCGTAGTCAAAATCCGTCGGCACATTCACCGTCTTAGAAATAGAAGAATCGATCCACTTCTGTGCGGCAGCCTGCACATCCACATGTGCGGTCGGAGTAATGTCTTCGGAAGAAATGAAATAGTCCGGTAGCGCTTGCGCTGGGTCTTCGCTGTAGGGCATCGCATCCGGATTCACGAGCTCTCGATACGCCAACAACTCAAACGAGAACACATCCACCTTCTCTTTTGATTTCTTGCCTTCACGGATCACATTACGCGAATAGTGATGCGCGAAACTCGGTTCAATACCATTGCTGGCATTGTTCGCCAAAGACAGAGAAATCGTGCCCGTTGGCGCAATCGAACTGTGATGGGTAAAGCGGCAACCCTCTTCTTCCATCGATGCGACCAAGCCTGGATTTTCCTTCGCGATCTGCTGCATGTAACGGCTATACCGCGCATGCAAGACACGGCCCTTGATCGAATCGCCGACCTTCCAGCCGTCCTTCAGCATCTCGGGACGCAGGCGCAGCATTTCTGGATTCACTGTGAAATCGTCATCCAGTACCGGCGCCATGCCCTTCTCGCGCGCCAACTCCAGACCGGTCTGCCAACCCTCGATGGCCATTTCCTTGGTCACCTGTTCGGTGAACTCAAGCGATTCAGGAGAGCCATACTTCATGCCGAGCATGGTCATGGTCGAGCCAAGACCTAAGTAGCCCATGCCGTGACGGCGCTTAGCTTCGATTTCCTTGCGCTGTTCATCCAACGGCAGGCCATTGATCTCAACCACGTTATCGAGCATGCGCGTAAACACACGCACCACTTCACGATATTCATCCCAGTCGAAGCGCGCATTCTTGGTAAATGGCTCACGTACGAAACGCGTCAAATTGACGGAGCCGAGCAGGCATGCACCGTACGGCGGCAACGGCTGTTCGCCACAAGGATTGGTCGCGCGAATGTTTTCGCAGAACCAGTTGTTATTCATCTCATTGACCTTGTCGATGAGGATGAAGCCAGGCTCTGCATAGTCATAGGTAGAGGCCATGATCAGGTCCCACAGGCGGCGTGCACGCAAGGTCTTGTACACCTTGCATGCCACTTGGCCTGCATCATTGGTGACATAACCGTTGCTATCCGGCCAATCACGCCACACCACCTCACTGCTGTTATTGAGGTCCAGTCCATCCACGTCCGCTTCTTGTGCGGTCACCGGGAACGCAAGTTTCCAGTCCGCATTGTTGCGCACCGCTTCCATGAACTCTTTGGTAATCAACAAAGACAGATTGAACTGACGCAGACGCCCGTCTTCACGCTTCGCCTTAATGAAATCCATGACATCCGGATGACCGACATCAAAGGTCGCCATCTGTGCACCGCGACGGCCACCGGCCGAAGATACGGTGAAACACATCTTGTCGTAGATATCCATGAACGACAGCGGGCCAGAGGTATACGCACCGGCACCCGCCACAAATGCGCCCTTCGGACGCAGAGTGGAGAACTCATAACCAATCCCACAACCCGCCTTCAAGGTCATGCCCGCTTCTTGGACCTTATCGAGAATGCCACGCATGGAATCCTTGACCGTACCCGACACCGTGCAGTTGATGGTGGAGGTTGCGGGCTTGTGCTCTAACGCACCTGCATTCGAGGTAATCCGGCCTGCTGGGATCGCACCGTGCTGCAACGCCCAGACAAAGCGGGCTTCCCACTCGGCTTGCTTATCCTTGGGCTCGACCTCAGCCAGCGCCTTCGCAACGCGGCGGTAGGTGTCATCCATGCTCTGATCGACCGCAGTGCCGTCCTTCGCCTTGAGGCGATACTTCTTATCCCAAATATCTTGGGATGCCGGCTGAAATGGGATCTCCTCCACCGCATGTGCTTCGGTGGTTTGGGTTTTTACGGGTTTGAGATGAGCAGATTTCATCCTGCGGTTCCCCTTTGAATCTTTTGGCACACCGTTATGGCATGACACATGGTTATTGTTGTTGGTGTGAACGTTGTGGCGGTTCGGCGCCGCACCACAAGATGTAGTGCATAGCTCGACAGAGTAACGCCTCAAGAAATGCTGTCAAGCAATCCCCCAGAAGTTTTTTGTATTTGTCTAACTATTTGTTTATCAAAGTATTTTAGCCTTTAACGATGGACTGTTTTCTTTCCAAATCAGCAAGATGCGCGCACTTTAGGAAAAACAACAAAACACAAGATCTTGTGTTTCCGACAAGTTACGCACGGGTTATCCACAGGCACGGGAGAAAATCGCCTGCCGGCTTGCATTCGGCCGTCCCCAGCCCCATCGTGCACGCCTGTACACACCCACGTTAGAGTGCGCATCGCCCGCAGTTCGGCTATGGAATTCAAGGATTACTACCAAATACTCGGTCTCAGCCGTGACGCCTCGGCAGATGACATTAAGCGCGCCTATCGCCGTTTGGCGCGCAAATATCATCCTGACGTGAGCAAAGAGCCGGATGCTGAAGAACGCTTCAAAGAGCTCAATGAGGCCTATGAAGTCTTAAAAGATGCTGAGAAGCGTCAGGCGTATGACCAACTCGGTGCGAATTGGAAAAATGGGCAAAACTTCCAACCACCGCCAGAATGGGAAGACCTGTTTCGTGGTGGACAGGGCGGCCAAGCCGCTGGCTTCAGCGACTTCTTCGAAAGCCTGTTCGGTGGTGGCATGGGCGGCCGGCCGGGTGGCTTTGGTGGCGCTCGGGCCTCCGCTCGTAGCCGCGATCAACACGTCAAAGTTCTGATCAGCTTAGAAGACGCGTACCAGGGTGCTAGCCGCAGCCTTCAACTTCAAATCCCTGAAGTCAGTGGCCATGGACAAGTCGTTTCGCGCACGCGGACCTTGCAAGTCCGCATTCCCAAGGGCATTCGCGAAGGCCAACGCATTCGCCTCAGCGGCCAGAGCGGCAGTGGTGGCGATCTCTACCTCGAAGTGGAATTTCAGCCTGATCCACTGTTTCGCGTGGATGGAATGAACATCCTGCTCGACCTGCCTCTTGCGCCATGGGAAGCCGCCTTAGGTGCCAAGATTCAGGTGCCCACCCTCGGCGGACCCATCGACCTCAAGATTCCAGCCGGAGTACAGAGCGGGCAAAAAATGCGCATTCGTGGCCGCGGCATGCCGGCACGCAAGGCCGGCGAGCACGACGGCGATCAGTTTGTAATCGTACAGATCGTGAATCCACCCAAAGAGCAACTCGACGATGAGGCACGTGAACTGCTCGAACGCCTGAGCCAACACAGCGACTTCGATCCGCGCGCTCACTTCCACCGCTGAGCGCGGCTACAATCCCCGCATGCCTAGATTTCTGAACTTGCGCGCAGGTCGCATCGCAACGCCATTCGCGCTCTGCCTGAGCTTGCTGACCACCCCTGCGCAGGCCGTCTTGCCCAACACTGTACCGGGCATGGGTGATGTGCCCTCACTGGCGCCAATGCTGGAACGCGTGCTGCCCGCCGTGGTCAGCATCTCCAGCCCCAATAGCGACGCCTCGAGCGATCCGCAGCAGTTCTATCGCCGTTACTTTGACGGCAACGAGCAACGCAGCAGTACACCCAACAACGGCACCGAAACGCTCGGCTCAGGCGTGGTAATTGATGCACATGCTGGTCACATCATCACCAACGATCACCTAATCGCAGAACAAGAAAGCATGCTGGTCACCTTCCATGATCAGCGCCGCGTATTGGCCAAGGTCATTGGTCGTGATCACCAAACCGATTTGGCTTTACTCGAAATCCCCAGCCACGGCCTACAAGGCATGCGCACACCCGAGCGCGATGACTTACGCGTTGGCGACTTTGTCGTTGCGATTGGCAATCCATTTGGCCTCGGCCAAACCGTAACCTCCGGCATCGTCAGCGCATTAGGTCGCAGCAACCTCGGCCTCGAGGGATTTGAAGAATTCATTCAAACCGATGCGCCCATCAATGTTGGTAACTCCGGTGGCGCCCTGGTGAATCTGCGCGGCGAATTGGTCGGCATCAACACCGCCATCCTCGCACCCGGTGGCGGCAATGTCGGTATTGGCTTTGCGATTCCCATTCACATGGTGCGCGGCGTCGCCGATCAACTTGCACGTTATGGCGAAGTGCGTCGCGGCTATTTGGGCATTGGCATCAAAGATGTTGGCCCACTCGAAGCACAAGCGCTTGGCCTCGAACAGGCGCAAGGCGCACTGGTCACCGATGTCGAAGTGGGCTCACCTGCAGATAACGCCGGCCTACAAAGCGGCGATTTAATCCTGGCCATGAATGGCGAGAACATCCCGCATGCAACTCGACTGCGTAACTTAGTGGGCCTCACACCGCTTGCGGAACGCGTATCGATTCGTTACCTACGGGATGGCTCACGTCGCGTCACGACTGCCGTGATCAGCCCACAAGAAGTCAGCCAAGCACCCGGCGAGAGCCTGCATCCGCGCCTACTCGGCGCAACCTTGAGCGGCATTCCAGTAGGGCGTGACTTCCAAGGCCGCCGCAGTGGCATTGTGGTCAATGGCGTTGACGCCAACAGCTTGGCATGGGAATCCGGCTTACGTGAAAACGACGTGATCGTTGCGATCAATCGACAAAACGTGCGCGACCTCGCGGCCGCACGCCGAGCCCTGAAACATGGTGCCAATGCCATGACCTTGCGCGTTTATCGTGACAACGCCGCACTCGATCTACTCCTACGCTAGGCCGTAGCGCAACACCTCGGGCCTAGGCGGCCAACTGCCTCCGCGCTTCTTCAACCGTCACTGGACCATAGGGTGAATTCCTCATCCGATCATGCACCTCCATACGGTAGCGCACGAAATCATCTTCATTTTCAAAATGCAGAAACGGGTTGCTGGTTAACTCCTCAGCCCATGTCGATACCGGTTGCACCGAATAGGTATGACCACAGTGAATCATCGTTTCGGGCGTTAATCGTTCTTTGAGTTGGCGCAGTGAAGCAAACATCTGGCGCGGATCCCCGCCCGGCAAATCACAACGCCCGCAACCAAACACAAACAAGGTATCGCCGCTGATGACATGACCGGGTAACAACAAGCACACGCCGCCTGCGGTATGCCCTGGCGTGAACAACACCTCAAACTCGGTTTCACGCAACCGATTCATCCCGATCTGCCAATCCACCGCCGAAGATGGTCGTGCGCGCCAACGCTCCAGCGGATGCACATGCACGCGCAACGCTGGAATCGCTTCGAGCAAGGGCGCAACCGCATTCACATGATCACCATGCGTATGCGTGAGGTAGATGTCGGTGAGCTGCGCACCCTCTTGCGCCACAAACTGCAGAATCGCGTCCGGCTCCCACGCCGGATCGACCACAGCGGCATTGTCCGATGCACGATCGATGAGCACATGCACCAAGTTGTCCATGGGACCGAGCGCCAAGGCTGCTAGCAAGAAAGACGCATCTTCTGAATTTTGCCAAAGCGGGGTAATCGACGTGGAATGCATGATCATCAAATCCTTTCAAAGTCCTGTTGGATTACCGGCAAATAGGTGACAGCACGCAAAGAGCATGGGAGAGTATGCCGCGCATGGCCACCAAACCGAACCCAAAACCGGATTTCGAACGCATTCGCTGGTTCCGCGAGACCGCGCCGTATGTGCACGCCCATCGCGGCCGCACGTTCGTGGTGTTGATGGGCGGCGAGCAGGTGCAAGACGCAGGCTTCACCGCGCTGGTACACGACCTCGCGCTGCTGGCTGGCCTTGGCGTGCGGCTGGTGTTGGTGCATGGGGCACGTCCGCAAATTGATGCACAACTGAAACGCGCCGGACGCAAGACGGAGCGCGCACAGGGTCTGCGCGTCACCGACAGCGCAGCGATGGAAAGCGTGATCGAAGCAGTTGGACGGGTACGCATCGAGATTGAAGCGCAGTTCTCTGCGGGGCTAGCCAATTCACCCATGGCGGGCGCCCACCTCCGCATCAGTAGCGGCAACTTCATTACCGCACGCCCGCTCGGTGTGCGTGATGGCGTGGACTTCCAGCATACGGGTGAGGTGCGCCGCGTGGATCACGCCGCCATCGAAACCTTATTGGCACAACAACACATCGTGCTGCTCTCTCCGCTCGGCTTTTCGCCAACCGGCGAGGCCTACAACTTGCGCGCTGAAGAAGTTGCGACCGCCGCCGCAATCGCGCTGGGCGCTGACAAACTCGTGCAGTTGATTGATGGCCGCGGTCTGCTCGATGGACGCAAGCGTCTGATTCGCGAACTACGTCCGGATGCCGCAGAGGAATGGCTAAACAAGCGCACCGTTTCCGAAGACATTCAATGGCAGGTGCAAAGCGCAATCGACGCGTGTCGTGCTGGCGTAGCACGCGCGCATCTGGTCGACGCGCATACCGACGGTGGCTTATTGCTGGAGTTATTTACGCGTGACGGCACTGGAACGCTCATCACTGCAGAACGCTATGAAACTCTGCGTGCCGCAACGATTGATGATATCGGCGGGATTCTCGAGTTGATTCAGCCGTTGGAACAAAGTGGTGTGTTGGTCTCACGCCCGCGCGAACAATTGGAGCAAGATCTCCCGCACTTTACCGTGATGGAACGTGACGGCACCATCATTGCCTGTGCTGCGCGCATCCCGCTGGGCAAGCACAAGGCCGAGCTTGCCGCATTTGTGGTGCATCCGGATTACCAAAACGCCGGGCGTGGCGAAGCCTTGCTGCAACACATCGAGCGCGCTGCGATTCAAGCCGGCGAGCAAGAACTCTATTTGCTCACCACACGCACCAGCGATTGGTTCCGTGAGCATGGCTTCTTGCCGGCCACCCGCGACGCCCTGCCCGCACCGCGGCGCGCGCTCTATAACCATCAGCGCAACTCCAAGGTGCTGTGTAAAACACTGTCTGCGACCTAACGGCCGCTTCGTTTCATGGCGCTCACGATTGCACAACGCTTCCGCGGCTTCTTGCCAGTGGTCGTCGACGTTGAAACCGGCGGATTCGACAGCCGCAAAGATGCCTTACTCGAGATTGCTGCCGTACTCTTGAAGATGAATGATGCAGGCCAGCTCGAACGCGGCGAAACCATTGCCAAGCAGGTGCTTCCGTTCAAAGGCGCCAACCTCGATCCCGCCGCACTCAAGTTCATTGGACTGAAAGATCCTTGGCATCCATTTCGAATGGCATTGGAAGAAAAAGATGCACTCGAAGCCGTATTCGATCCGATTCGCAAAGAAGTGAAAGCCACCGGCTGTACCCGAGCCATCTTAGTCGGGCACAACGCGTGGTTTGATTTGGGCTTTGTGAAAACTGCCGCCGAACGCTGCAAGATCAAAAAGAATCCGTTTCATGCATTCAGCACATTCGATACGGTCAGCCTTGCGGCCCTAGCCTACGGACAAACGGTGTTAGCACGCGCTGCGCGTGAAGCGGGATTAAGCTGGAACGAAGAAGAAGCACATTCAGCCGCCTATGACGCCGAACAGACTGCAGATTTGTTTTGTACGATTGTGAATCGCTGGGATCTTATGGACCCGCATACGGCGTTCGGGCCTGAAGATCGGCCACCATCGCCTGACGATCCTGACGCGTAAGTTTCGAAGTCGCGTTGTCCACCACCGGCGTCATCGCGCCACCCACATAATCCCCATCCGGATATTCGCCGGTTTGCAAAAACCAAGTGAGATCATTGGCGCGCCACTTTCCAATTCCATCTTCACGATGTGGCGTAATGTTAGGCACGGGCTTCCCATCCGGCCCCTCGTCTGCTCCCGCCAAACTTCGCTCCGCAGACACAGCGCCCCAAGGCTGCCTTGGCGTATGACATTCACCGCAATGCCCCAACACATCGACCAAGTAACGGCCGCGCTGTAACTCCTCAGTCGGCTGACTCTGCCAATCGGATGGCGCCGGCATGAACAACCACTGCCAAGGCGTGAACATCCAATCCGCCAACCACCACACCGTTTCATTCGGGCGATTGGCCTGCGCGACGGCAGGCTTGGCCTGTAAAGCCGCAAACATGGCTGCGGCGTCCTCATCAGTGATGGCTTGATAGGAGGGATACGGAAACACCGGCGCATAGGCCTGACCATTCGGCGCACGACCCTGCTTGAGGGCGCGAATAAAGTCACCCTCACGCCAACGCCCGATCCCATGCTGTGGATCCGCGGTGATATTAGGCGAGTAAAAGGTGCCGAATGGGGTCTTAAAGGCATGCCCGCCCGCTAGAGGCACACTCCCCTCTGCGGTGTGACAAGTCACGCATCCAGCGATCTGCAGCAAATAATCGCCACGCTCGACCACGCTCTGCTCAGCGCTCGCTGGCAATGCAAGAATAGCGAAAGCAAGCAAATAGGGGCGCGCAAAAAACATGATCAATGGATCAGAACGCGCTGCAGTCAGCTGGATGCAAGGAAGAGCAGCACAGGAAGCGGAGCGTATATGAAATACGTGAGCATTCCGCGCAACGCATGACGCTGCAGACGGCGGCTGCAGTAGAGTTCAACTGTGATTAGCGCTTGCGCTCGCGGAAGTTCTGATGACAGCCCTTGCAGCTTTCGCCCACGGCTTTATACGCAGTGGCCATGGCCGTTGCATCACCACTCTGCACCGCCTTGGCGAAATTTGCGGTGGCGTCCGCAGCTTCTTTAGCGCGCTGCGCAAAACCCGCCTGATCTTCCCAAATCTTGGGCAATGCTTCGGTTTCACCAAAGTCGGAGCCTTCCGGGAACAGCCGCACAAGATCGGCATTCAAACGTGCGAGCGCATCCGCATGGAACGCAAGCTCACCCGGCTGAGCATCCACCAATCCGCGCAGGATCTGGCCACTCGAACTCGAATGCCCCGCAACCGCTTTCATGATGGCTTGGCGATACTTGATGTAGTTCTCGGGTTCTGCCGCATGAACGGATGACAGCGAGAACATCCCAAGACTCAACACACCAGCAACTGAAATCGAGGTCAGTGATCGCGCGAAGGATTTCATGGCCGCTCCTTTGATGAATACTGCGTCAGGGGTGGATCAAGAAGCCTCAGCAGGTGCCGCCGCTTCCATCATGGTTTTGAGCTCACCGTTGGCCGCAAGTTCCAGAGTAATGTCACAACCCCCAACCAACTCTTGATTGATGTACACCTGCGGGAAGGTCGGCCAGTCTGCATAGCGCGGGAGGTTTTCAAAAATATCCGCGTCTTGCAGCACATTCACGAAGGCAAAAGGAATGCCGGTCTGCTGCATCGCAGCAGCGGTGCGACTGGAAAAACCACACATCGGAAACTGTGGTGTTCCCTTCATAAAAATCACGATCGGGTTGTCTTTGACGATTTGATCAATGCGTTGCAGCGCGGCATCCATGGCGTTCTCCTGTTAAATACGCTAATTCTGACTAATTTGGTCAAGATCCTAGTGGTCTCGGATGCCGGGGTCAACCGGCGCTCAGGCTAGATGTGGTGACGCTGCAGCCAGAATTCAAACAACGCCAGCTGCCACAGCTTACTGCCCCGGATTGGGGTAAATGCAGATTCTGCGGTCGGCTCCGCCAATAAAGCATCGATATAGCGACGATCATAGAGGCCACGCTCGCGACAGGCCTGTGAATCCAAAATGCCGCGCATGAACGCAAGAAAGTCACCGCGCACATACTTCAGCGCCGGCATTGGAAAATAGCCCTTGGGACGGTCAATCACCGCATCCGGCACGCGCCCTCGCGCCACCTGCTTGAGCATGCCCTTGCCGCCGTCTGCGAGCTTCATCTGCGAAGGCATTTGTGCCGCCAGCTCGACCAACTCATGATCCAAGAATGGCACCCGCGCCTCCAGGCCCCAGGCCATCGTCATGTTATCCACCCGCTTCACCGGGTCATCGACGATCAAGGTCGTGACATCGAGGCGCAACACTTGATCCAAAAACTCGCTGGCCTTGGGCCGGGTCAGCTCTTGGGTCAACCACGGCATCAATAGGTCACTGCCCTGCCATTGCGGTTGCACCATTCGTGCCCACTCTGTATGGCTGCGATCGAGATAGAACTTCGCGAATCGTTGTGCCGGCGGACTCAGGCCATCCGCCTGCATTTGTCCGTACCAAAAATAGCCAGCAAACACCTCATCTGCACCCTGCCCGCTCTGCACGACCTTGACGTCCTTGGCGACTTGTTCGGCAAGCAGATAAAACGCCACTGCATCCTGCGCAAACATCGGTTCGCTCATGTGCTGCACTGCATCGGGTAAGCGCGCAAGCACCTGATCATTCGGAATGGTGATGCGGTGATGCCGCGTATTGAAGCGCGCCACGACCTGATCTGAGTATTCAAACTCACTGCCCTTCTCTTCCGGCATATCTTCAAAACCGATCGAGAAGGTGTGCAAATCCCGCACGTCGGTTTCTTCAGCAAGTAGCGCCACGATCAAACTGGAATCCAATCCACCCGACAACAACACACCCACTGGCACATCGGACGCTTCCACCCGACGTCGCACCGAACGCACCAATCCGTCATGCATCTCTGCCTGCCACTCACGCGCATCCATTGCCATCGCCGGACGTTCGGATTCCAAATGCCAAAAGCGGTGGAACTGTTCACGACCGCTGTGCGCATCCACTTCCAAAATATGCGCAGGCTCCAACTTACGCACACCCTGCAACAAGGTGCGCGGCGCCGGCACGACGCCATGCAGTGAGAACTGAAATTGCATGGCCTCCGCATCCAAGCGGGTATCGACACCACCACCGGCAAGCAACGCCGGCAAGGTTGAAGCAAAACGCAGACGGCCAGATTGACGACTGAGATAGAGAGGCTTGATGCCGAAACGATCGCGCCCAAGGAACAGCTTCTGCGCGCGCGGATCCCACAAAGCAAAGGCAAACATCCCGAGGAAACGCTCGGGCGCGCGCCGCTCCCACTGCAACCACGCCCGCAACAACACTTCCGTGTCGCCACTACTACGGAAGACATGCCCCAAGGCTTGCAGCTCATGGCGCAATTCGCGGTAGTTGTAGAGCGTTCCGTTGAACGCCAACACACAGCCACTGGCGTCATCGACGAACGGCTGATGCGCCAGCGCAGAGAGATCCAGAATCGATAAGCGTCGATGTCCCAGCGTGACCTGTTCATCATGCCATTCACCGACATCATCGGGTCCGCGCGGCGCCAACACCGCCAACATGCGCGCTAGATCTGCAGCGACCGCCTCGCTGTGTGAAGAAGAATCGAGCCTCAGCTCACCCACAAAGCCACACATGCTCAATCCTTGTTGGACGGTGATGTCGATCCCGATGCTGGCCGGCCCCAACCACCCCCGCCCGGCGTTTCAATCGAGAGCACTTGGCCCGCGCGAATCGGCAATGAGATCTTGCTTGGCAACACCTGCTCATCCAAGACATTCCGCCCGACCGCGCCCGCTGCGCCTTCGGCGAAGCCCCACGGTGCATGCCGACGACGCTCGGTCAGCAAGGTTGCATGGGCATCGTCCAGAAAACGATAACGCCGACGCACACCCTCGCCACCTAGGAATCGACCCGCACCACCAGAACCTCGACGCACCGCAAGCTCTTCTACGCGAATCGGCGCCAGCAGCTCTAACACTTCAACCGGAGTGTTACGGGTATTCGTCATGTGCGTTTGCCGCGCGGATAGACCCGGACCGCGCGAACTCGCACCCATACCACCGCCCATGGTTTCGTAATAATCCCAACCCGCAGACATCGCGGTCGCCGCAGCGCCCATCGCAAGATTGTTCATACTGCCCTGACTTGCGGCGGCCATGCGCTCTGGAATCGCTTGCGCCAAAGCGCCGATCACCACATCCACCACGCGCGAACTGGTTTCGACATTGCCGGCAGCAACTGCAGCCGGGCGTTTCGCATTCAATAAACAACCTTCAGGTGCATGCACCTGAATGGAACGAAACGCACCGGCCGCCGCGGGCGTGTAATCCGGCATCAGACAGCGAAATACGTAATACACACCGGCCGCCGCAACCGACAAAGGACAATTCACATTACCCGCGACCTGAGCATGTGTGCCGGTGAAATCCACGCTGATCACAGCATTGCGATGGGTGATCTGCACTTCAATCGGGATATCCAACTGACCCAGGCCATCGTCATCCAGCACATCGCAAAAGGTCCATGTGCCTTGTGGCAAATCTTGCAAGGCACTACGCGCTAAAGCCTCGGCATAGTCATTCACCGCGACCAAAGCTGCAGCAAAGGCATCGCTACCCAGTTCATTGGCAAGCGCTTGTACACGCTGCATCGCCACACCATTCGAGGAGATCTGCGCCTGAAAGTCGCCACGCGCGGCCTGTGGATTGCGCAACTTGGCGCAAATCGCATCCAATACTCGCGCGCGGGCAACAGGGTCTGCTGACAACACCGTTGGCGCAATCACTAACCCTTCCTCTTCCAAAGTACGCGATACCGGCATGGAGCCTGGCGTGTCACTGCCGATATCGGCATGGTGCGCACGATTGGCGACAAAGGCCACCAAGACACCTTCAACAAACACCGGTGCGATCACGGTCACGTCAGGCAAATGAGTTCCACCCAAATAAGGATCGTTGAGGACGCACATCTCACCTTCGCGCCAAGCCTGTGCCGCCACGATGTCGCGCATGGCATAGGCCATGCTGCCCAGATGCACGGGAATGTGCGCAGCTTGCGCACACAAATCTCCCCGCGCATCAAATACCGCACAGGAAAAATCCAAGCGATCCCGGATGTTGGGCGAGAATGCCGCACGCTGGAGTAACGCACCCATCTCATCACAAACCGCATTGAGGCGATTCACAAACAAGATGCGCGCAATCGGGTCGAGTACTGTGGTGTTGATCGAAGAGTCCTGCATACGGCCCGCACTATAGCGCCGCACACACGAAGTGAGGTGCTTCGCCACATACCGAGTGATCCCGCTTGCATGCAGCCACGGCTCCCGTACAATTCCTGACTGGTTTGCTCACCTATAAGCAAGACAGGCCAACGGAACGAGCAAAACCTAACAAAACAATCTTAAGGAGCGACTTATGAATCCATTGCAGACGCGCGGCGGCACCATCATTCTTGGTATCGTCCTCGCCATCATCGCCGTCTTTGCGCTCGGCGCGGCCGGTGCATTCAATGCCTGGGCCTTCTGGGTATGGGTCCACGTGGTGGTCGGCATCGCCTGGATCGGCCTGCTCTACTACTTCAATGCTGTGCAAGCGCCCGCTGTGGCGGCTGCATTGGCCGATAAGGAGCCAGGTCCGGCAGCGATCAACAAATACATCGCACCGCGCGCACTGTTCTGGTTCCGTTGGGCTGCACTGCTCACCTGGCTCACTGGCGCCATGACCCTTGAAGTCATGCATCAGGGCCCGGGTTCTGGCTTCGTCGCTGCGTTTACCTTCCAAGAAGGCTTCGCCGTGATTGGCATGGGCGCGTGGCTGGGCACCATCATGCTGCTCAATGTCTGGGGTCCGATCTGGCAAAACCAGAAGAAAATCCTCGGCATGAAAACCGCGACTGCGGAAGAAGTGGCCAAGGCCAAAAAGGTCGCCTTCATGGCTTCCCGCATCAACGTGGCGCTGTCGATCCCGATGCTGATGGGCATGATCGGACAGGGTCATGGCC
The DNA here is from genome assembly GCA_964654355.1 of uncultured Piscirickettsiaceae bacterium. Lineage (GTDB taxonomy): Bacteria > Pseudomonadota > Gammaproteobacteria > CAZZIQ01. The sequence goes on along the minus strand of CAZZIQ010000012.1, from coordinate 4,736 downwards.
TGCCGTTCTAAGCCACGGCACTCCGAAAAAGCCCGCTTCGGCGGGCTTTTTTGTGCCTCTCAGACACGGTAATTTCTTGTTTTTTTAAAGGACGGGCGCAGGATTTTCTCGTTCAGGGGCGTCGATCGACAAGGACGTCGATCGTCGAGTGAGCCATGGATGGCGAAGAGCGCCCCCTGAAAAGAAAATCCTGTGGTCGTCCTCAGCCTTGCCCTGCCCACCAGAATTCCGTAGATTTGCCCGTTTCGGCAGCGCCGGCGCCGCGGAATCCCATCCGTCCGCGCAACATCGCTGCCGTTTTTCGTTTTAACGCGCATTGAAACACGCGCATGAGATGGACTGCGATGAGCACACCGCACTTGATGCCAACCTATGCCCGCCTGCCGGTCTCCTTTGTCAAAGGAGAAGGCGCGTGGCTGACCGATACCCACGGCAACCGCTATCTGGATGCCCTCTCGGGCATCGCGGTCTGCGGCCTTGGGCATGCTCATCCGGCGGTGCAGAAAGCCGTCTGCGATCAAGCGGGTACGCTCATCCACACCTCGAACCTTTACGGCATTCCGCTGCAAGATGCATTGGCCGATCAGCTTTGCGCCCTCTCCGGCATGGAACGCGTATTTTTCTGCAACTCCGGCGCCGAAGCGAATGAAGCCGCCATCAAGCTCGCTCGCCTGTACGGCCATCAACGCGGCGTAAGCCAACCCACCACTGTGGTGATGGAAAAGAGTTTTCACGGTCGCACGCTCGCAACACTCACCGCCACGGGCAACCGCAAGGTCCAGGCTGGCTTTGAGCCACTCGTACCCGGCTTTGTGCGCGTGCCCTACAACGATGTTGCCGCTCTGGAAAACTTGAGCAGCAACAAAGAGATCGTTGCGGTCTTGGTGGAGCCGATCCAGGGTGAAGGCGGCATTCAGATCCCACCCGTGGACTACCTCCAGCGTGTACGGACACTGTGCGATCAAAACGAATGGCTGTTGATGGTCGACGAAGTCCAAGCCGGAATCGGTCGCACCGGCACCTGGTTTGGATTCCAAGCCAGCGGCATTCAACCGGATGTGGTCAGTCTGGCAAAAGGCTTAGGCAACGGTGTACCGGTCGGTGCGTGCCTCGCTGGCGGCGCAGCCACCGAGGTATTTGGCCCCGGCAATCACGGCTCCACCTTCGGCGGCAACCCATTGGCAATGGCCGCAGCCAAAGCCACACTCGATACCATCGCAGCAGAAAATCTCGGTGCACGCGCGACTGCGCTGGGCGATCGTATCGTTGCCGGTTTCCGCGCTGCGCTGGAAGGCTGTGAGCAGGTCAGCGAAATCCGTGGCCGCGGCTTAATGATCGGGATTGAACTGAAATCGCCGTGTGGCACTTTGGTGAAACAAGCGTTGGATGTAGGCCTCCTCATCAACGTCACTGCAGATCGAGTGGTCCGCCTCCTTCCTCCCCTCATTCTTTCCGATGCTGAGGCCGATGAAATTGTCACGCGCCTCGCACCCCTGATTCGCGCCTTCACGCCTGACGTGTAAACGTTGCGCCACGCGCCAACCGGTTTTTGCTTATGCCTATTCCGTCTCAACCCCGTCATTTTCTGACTCTCTTAGACCTCTCGCCGAGCGAGTTGAACGCACTGATCCAACGCGCCATCACGCTCAAACAAGCGCATTACGCCGGCACTGCGGAACGCAGCTTTGCGGGCAAAGTGCTCGGGATGGTGTTCGAGAAGTCCTCCACTCGCACACGGGTTTCGTTTGAAACTGCGATGGCGCATTTCGGCGGCAGTAGCATTTTCCTCTCGCCACGCGATACCCAGCTGGGGCGCGGTGAACCGATCGAAGACAGTGCGCGCGTGCTCTCACGCATGGTCGACATCGTCATGATTCGCACCTTTGAACACGACAAGATCGAGCTATTCGCTGCGAACTCTCGGGTGCCCGTGATCAATGCGCTAACCGATCAGTACCATCCCTGTCAGTTACTGGCAGACGTACAAACCTATGTGGAACACCGCGGCAGCATTCAAGGCAAGACGGCCGCCTGGATTGGCGATGGCAACAACATGTGTCATTCGTGGATCAATGCCGCGCGCCAGTTTGACTTCAAACTGCGCATCGCAGCACCCGAAGGCTATGACCCCGATCCAGAAATTCTGGCGGCAGCAGGCGATCGCGTCACACTGCTCCGCGATGCACGCGAAGCCACGCAAGGCGCTGACCTCGTCACAACCGATGTCTGGGCCAGCATGGGGCAAGAAGACGAAAGCCATGAGCGTAGCGCAATTTTTGCGCCGTATCAGGTCAACGCCGAGGTCATGGCGCAAGCCAATCCTGACGCCTTGTTTTTACATTGCCTGCCCGCACATCGTGGAGAAGAAGTCACTGCGGAAGTGATTGATGGCCCGCAAAGCGTGGTCTGGGATGAGGCTGAAAACCGCCTGCATGCCCAGAAAGCATTGATTGAGTTTTTACTGCTCAAAAGTCACTGAGCAATCGAGAGGATTGAATTCAATGAGCGACTACCACCCCATTGATTGCGATCTGCACAGCGAACTCGAATGGCTGATCCTTCGCAAACAGCCGGTTGTGATTCGTTGGCAGGACCCTGAAAAAGGCCCACAAATCACGGATGCGATGCTGCAAGACTTAGTCACACAAGACGGTGCCGAGTGGCTGCTTGCCCGCAATGAATTCATTCCATTGCGCTTACGCTTAGACTGGTTGGATCAGGTGGGCAAAGTCAACATGCGCCCGAGCAAAAGCTAGATACGACGTTAGGTCTCAGTACATCTTATCGACGCGCCGCACACGCGGGCGATAGCCAAGATCATCCAGCCGCGTTTCCATCGCTTCTTTCGCAGCCTCGCCTTCAATCGGCGGCAAGGCAATGCGATACCCCTGCGCACCCGAGACCAATTCCACAAACTCCAACTCCACCGCGATGTCATGGTTGCGTAGTTGCTCGGTAATCTGCGCCGCCTCGACTGGGTCAGGATAGACCCCAACCGTCAGCACATAAGCACCAACATCTTCTTTGATCTCGACCTTTGGCTTGACCCAATGCCAAGCGAAAATCATGCCAAGCAGAATGGCGGTACTGAGCAGAATGCGGAAAACGATGGGAAAAGACATAGCGGCTATTAAATGAGAATGGCTTGCAGTTAGAATGGACGGCTCTGAGTGCACATTATGTCGGATTCCTGTCACGTAAACCTAAAGAACGTCGTCTGTGGCTATGGCGAGCAGATCGTCCTGCAAGATCTGTCGTTCTCGGTCGCACGTGGCGAGGTTGCCTGCCTGCTCGGACCGAGCGGCTGTGGCAAAACCACGGCACTGCGCGCCATCGCCGGGTTTGAACCCGTCCGCAGCGGTGAGATCTGGCTGCAAGAGCACTTACTCTCTTCCACCGGCGCGAGCCTGCCCCCCGAGCAACGCAAGCTGGGCATGGTCTTCCAAGACTTCGCCCTGTTTCCGCATCTGACAGTCGCCGACAACGTAGCGTTCGGCCTGCGCGCACTGTCGCGTAAACAACGCAAACAGCGCGTCAGTGAATATCTTGAACGCGTCCGTCTGCGCGGCTTCGAGAAGCGCTACCCACATGAACTATCGGGTGGACAACAACAGCGTGTCGCGCTCGCACGCGCATTGGCACCGATGCCAGAACTGATCCTGCTGGATGAGCCATTCTCCAGCCTCGATGTCAGCCTGCGTGAACAACTCGCACTCGAAGTACGTGACATCCTGCGCGAGGCCGATGCCACCGCGATTCTGGTCACCCATGATCAGTTCGAAGCCTTCGCCATGGCCGATCATATCGGCGTACTCAACAACGGCAAACTGCAGCAATGGGCCAGCGCATTTGATTTGTATCACCGCCCACGCAACCGCTTTGTCGCAGAATTCATTGGCCAAGGGGTGTTTCTGCCGGGCGAACGGGTTGCTGGCAATGCTGTACGAACTGCACTCGGCACATTGCACAGCCATCAAGTACCGGATGCCTCGTTGGGCGAAAAAGTCACCGTACTCCTCAGACCCGATGATTTATTGCCTGATCCAAATGCCGATCTCAAGGCCAAGGTGATTCGACGCGCCTTCCGTGGCGCAGAAACGCTCTACACCTTAGAACTCGAGAATGGTCAGACCGTACTCTCGGTCTTCCCCAGCCATCATGATCATGCGCCGGGTGAGATGGTGGGCCTCAAGGTTGAAGCCGATCACGTGGTTGTGCTTTAGTTGAGCTGGGCAGCTAGAGAAATGAGGCTTGCGGCAAGAGATTGCCCAAGCCGGAGCGCGAATCCAGCAGCGCAAAGCTGATCAAAAACAGCGCGGCGTAGAGGCCGGCGATCACATCGTCGAGCATCACGCCCCAGCCACCGTGCATGCTTTGATCAAAGTAGCGTACCGGCCATGGCTTCCAGATATCAAACAAACGAAACATCAAGAAGCCGAGAAACAAGGTCACGGGATTGGTTTCAAGCAGACCGAACACCAAGGGCAGCAATGCAATCCACTGGCCGACAAACTCGTCCCACACCACTTCCGAGGGGTCTTCGTTATCCAGCGCGGCAATCGCACGCTGACACAACCAAGCCCCCAGGCCTAGGCTTGCAATAATCACACCGAGGTAACGATCGGGTGAGAGGTCTTGCAGGACAAACGTCCACAACACCAGAGCAAGCAACGAACCAAACGTGCCGGGCGCCATCGGCGCCAAGCCGCTGCCAAAGCCATAAGCCAGCAGCAGAT
>CAZZIQ010000011.1:0-31174 GCA_964654355.1 uncultured Piscirickettsiaceae bacterium | reverse complement strand
CACACCACTGCAGCATACGCTGCACATTACCCTGCAGGTCGCCGACCAGCGGGTTAAATTGCGCCAGCGCGATACGCGGTCCGCTGGCGTTCATGTTCAGACGTGCCCCATAAATTACGAAGTCACGCCGAGGCGTTCGGCCATGCGCACACCCATTTCCGCAGGCGAACGTGCGACCACCACATCCGCGCGCTCCAGCGCAGCGATCTTGTCGGTCGCTGTGCCTTTACCGCCAGAGACAATCGCACCGGCATGCCCCATACGCCGTCCCGGTGGCGCAGTAACGCCGGCAATATAGGCAACCACCGGCTTACTCATTTCACTTTGAATGAACGCAGCAGCTTCTTCTTCAGCACTGCCGCCAATCTCACCGACCAGGATCACCCCCTCGGTCTGCGGATCGGCTTCGAACATACGCAGGCAGTCGATGAACTCAAGACCATGAATCGGGTCGCCGCCAATCCCAACACACGTACTCTGCCCAAGACCCGCCAATGTAGTTTGATGCACCGCTTCGTAAGTCAGCGTACCGGAACGTGACACGATGCCAATCTTGCCCGGCTGATGAATCGCGCCTGGCATAATGCCAATCTTGGCTGCACCCGGCGTAATCACCCCGGGACAGTTCGGACCAATCAACGCAGCTTCCGGATACGACTTCAGCGCCGCCTTGACGCGCAACATATCCAACACTGGAATGCCTTCGGTGATGCAGACAATGACGTCAATGCCCGCGTCGGCCGCCTCCAAAATCGCATCCGCAGCAAAGGCTGCAGGCACATAAATCATGCTGGCATTCGCGCCCGTTTCCGCAACGCCATCACGCACAGTGTTAAACACCGGGCGCTCGAGATGCCGCTGCCCGCCCTTACCCGGAGTCACGCCACCGACAATTTTCGTGCCATACGCAATGCATTGCTCGGCATGAAAGGTGCCTTGCTTGCCGGTAAAGCCCTGCACCAATACCTTGGTGTCTTTGTCGATCAGTATGCTCATACCTGCACCCCTGCTGCGGCAACTGCACGCCGTGCGGCATCTGTCAGGCCGCTCGCGGTCAGGAGATTCAAACCAGACTGATCCAGCAATGCGCGACCTTCTTCGGCCTTCGTCCCCTCCAAGCGCACCACCACGGGGACCGGCACACCCACCTCCTGCACCGCTTGCAGAATACCTTCGGCAATCAAATCGCAACGCACGATGCCACCAAAAATATTCACTAGAATCGCTTTGACCTTGTCATCCTGCAGGATTAGCTTGAACGCTTCTGCAACACGCGCTGCGGTCGTGCCGCCCCCCACATCAAGGAAATTTGCCGGCATACCACCATGCAACTGAATCAAATCCATGGTTGCCATCGCCAACCCGGCACCGTTGACCATGCAACCGATGTTGCCATCGAGCTTAATGAAGTTGAGTTCATGCTCTGCCGCAGCAGATTCAGCCGGGTCTTCTTGCGCACGATCGCGTAGCGCCAATAAGTCGGGATGGCGGGCAATGGCGTTGTCATCCAAATTGACCTTTGCATCCAAGGCAATCAGCTGACCGTCCATGGTTTCCACCAGCGGGTTGATCTCTACCAAACTGGCATCGCTTTCCATGAAGAAACGATACAAGCCCAATACCAGCTTGCTGAAACTACCGACCAACGTTGCCGGCAAACCGATGGCAAAGGCAAGCTGGCGCGCCTGATAGCCTTGGAGTCCGGCTGCAGGATCGACATGCACGGTGTGAATCCGCTCCGGTGTTTTTTCCGCGACCGCCTCGATGTCCATACCGCCATCGGCGGAGGCCATCACCGCAACGCGCTCACGCGCACGATCGACCAACAACGCAAGGTAGTACTCGTGTGCAACCTCGAGCGTCTCTTCCACCAAGACGGTTTCCACCGGCAACGCGCGGCCATGGGTTTGCGGTGTTGCTAGACGACTCCCTAACAAGTCCTCGACTGCGGCGCGCAACGCATCATCGCCCTCAACCACGCGTACGCCACCGGCCTTGCCACGCGCACCCGCATGGATCTGCGCCTTCACCACCGTTTTCGGCAATGCAGCGAGTGCGGCAGGAAGCTGATCCAGCTCGGCCATCGTCCGGACCGCAACGCCTTGAGGAACGGCAACGCCGTAGCGCGCCAGCCAGTGCTTGGCTTGGAATTCGTGAAGATTCATGGGCGCGGGATTTTACCAGCGCGGCAGCATCGGCGGTGGTTGGTCGCTCATCATCCGCCAAGGTTCTTGGAAACGCCCAATCATGCCTTGGACATCGCCCCGGATCTGGGTGGTGTACCCGCTTAAACGACCGGCAGAACCATCCAGGCTTTGCATGCTGTCGCTCAATCCGTTCGCGTCTTCAGTCATGCTTCCCGTCTGGCTACGCATGTTGCTCAGTCCTTCACGAATCGCCGCAAGGTCCGCTTGAACATCCTGCTGGATTGCGGAAACATCTTGATTAATCGCAGTGAAGTTCCGATCCATCCCGGCAATACCCTGCGCGATCCCAGTCACATCACCAGCAATGGTCTGCATCGAACCACTCATCTGACCGAAATCCGCAGACACCGAATTCATTCCGGTACCAATACGATTCATGTCGGCGCTCATCTTCTTCATCGCCATGTTCATTGGGATAAACAACGCAAGCATCGCGAAGAAGGCCACGCCTACGAGGCCAATCCATTTCCATGGAATGATCGGTTCAGGAGTCTGTACTGCCATGCGCGCAGCGTACCCCGATTCGCATTCAGCGGCCACGTTCCTGTTCCTTCCGCGCTGAAGTAAAACGACACATACAAAAATGACCTGCGAATATATTGGCAAATGACTGATTACTAATACTTTTATGCCTATTCAAAAGCTTGACAAGACCATTCTGCACTCGCACTATCAGCCTTCCTCACAACAAAACAACTGGAGGATGTGATGAACTCAATGAAAAAGACCTTACTCGCTGCCGGCATTGCGGCAGCATCCGCACTCGCACTTGGTACCGCTCAAGCACAATTTGGCGGCCCATGGGGTGGTGGCGATAACCAAGGCCAAGGCAGCAGCTATGGCTCAGGTGATGGTAGCGGCCGTGGCGCCGGTACCGGTTCTGGCTCGGGCGACTTTGATATGAGCGTCCGCGGCAAGGGCTCCGCAAACACCGACATGCGCGGTGACTGGGCAGGTCGTGGCAATGGCTATGGTGGTGGTTACGGTGCCCCGTACTATCCGCCATATGGCTATGCTCCGTATGGCTACGGCCAGCCGGGTATGCCGCCAATGATGGCGCCGCCGATGGCACCGCCAGGGCAGTAAAACTGCTTCTGGAGGAGACTAAAACGGCCTCGCAAGAGGCCGTTTTTTTGTGCGCGGTTATCCGCCAACACAGCATCCAATCAACGCGGTAGATCGTCTTGCTGGGGTAAGCATTCGCGTGCCTCCAACCACAGCACGTGCAGCAACGTAGCGAAACCCGCCGCTAAGACGCCGAACAACCAAAGTGCGTATCCCATCTATCTCTCCTAGCTCCATTAATACAGCGTGCGTGCATTGCGGCGCAGCGAAGCCACCGTGAGCCGACCGCGCATCCGCCGCTGCAACAATGCGATCAACAGCAACAACGGCGGCAACAGAATCAAATGCAACCCAATCAACAAGGCAAGAATGCTTGGGCGTACGCCGTCGCTGGTAACCAACAAACTACTGGCTGGATCCAACTGCGATGGCAATAAGAAGGGATAGAGGCTGATCGCTCCGGACGCCAACAACGCTGCCGTTCCCAACACGGCATAACGCTGCGCGCTGCGGAACTGATCTTCCCACGTCATCCACAACACCATGGCCCATGCCGCCAACATCACCACCGGCAGCAACATCCATAACGGATCTTGGGCAAAGCGCCACACCCACGCACCCAGTTCATTCTGAATTCGCCCGTCATTGAGATAAAAGCCTGAGATGCCTAACGCAAGCCACAGGCTCAACACCAACAACAGCAACAGTGAGGCTGCGCTCAGCACCATCACCAGTCGGCGCGAGCGGTCGTATAACGGATACACCGTGACCCCCAACAAATGTAAGCCACCATGGAGCAAAGCCAAGCAAACTGTTAGCACCCCAACCAACAACGCAAAGGGGTTGAATAAATCCAATAAGCCGCCCGTCCACAGCAGTGCTTCGCCGTCGACTACGCGGAAGTTCGATCCCAAGAACAGATTCCCGCCCAAGACACCCAACAAAAAAGCCGGGATGATGGCCGAGGTGAACAACGCCCAATCCCAACTTGCGCGCCAGCCGCGTTCCTGTGCACGGTTACGCAACTCAAACGCCATCGCGCGTAAGAGAAACGCCAATGCCAACACCACCCATACCGCATGCCACTGCGCCAAGGCAGTCGCAAACACCTGCGGCCAAGCCGCCAACAGATTCACCAACAACAGCAACAGCCATAATTGATGCACCGCCCACGAACCGCCGATCGCATTACGCAAGACGCGGCGCTCTTCTTCGCTACGCGCGAGGAAGGGTTGCGCCATCGCAATACCCAGATTCGCGCCCTCGCCTAAACTGAAGCCCAACACCAATACCCCGAGCAGCCCCCACCACAACAGCATGAGGTTTTCTGGGTGCAAGAATCCTGCAAGGCCTTCCATCAGCGCGATTTCGTCTCAAGCCAGCTGGTCTGGATGCCGACTTCAAAGTGATAACGCCCAGTCGCTAACAGACTCGGCCCCTGGCGAAACATGCGCCCAATCAAGAGCAGGCCCAGCACGGTCGGCAAGCCCAGGAACATCAAATACGCTGCGAGCGAGAAGCTAGCGCTGGACACAGGCAATACCGTTTGCGCTGCTTCAAAAGGGAGAATTCCGGTAATCATCCACGGCGAGCGGCCCGCTTCGGAAAACACCCACCCGGCCGCAATCGTGAGCAACGGCAAGGGCCATGACCACGCAATGATGCGCAACAGCCAGCGCCGCTCCCAGGCCTGGCGGCGATGACAAAACAAAAACGCGGCTACAAACAACAACAGCAAAACAAAACCCGAGCCGGTCATGATCCGAAAGGCATAGAGCAAACGGGTGTCCGGCAAGGCAATCGTTGTCCCATCCTGCCCTTGCGGCAGCTCCTGCGCCAGCGCTCGTGCTTCGGCGAAGGCGCTATAGCTCAGGACCTCAGCATCGGATACAAAAGGATAGAGGTCCGTCATGCGAACGACCAAAACCGCGAGCACTGCGGCGAGACCAAACCCCGCCGACAAAGCAAAGCTGCGACGGGCAAACGCAAGGTCACGCCCCTGCAAGAGCCAATGCGCACTCACCGCCATCATGGTCAGCGCCACCCAGACATAGGCCGCCCCCGTCAGATGTAAAAAACGCATTTGCGCTTGTTCACCAAACAGCTGGGCAAGATCGGTCAGCTGCAGGCGCAGTGTGCCGCTATGCATGCGGGCTGCCGATGGATCTTGTAGAAGATTCCAAGCCGCCATTTCAGCCAGCAAAGCAATGCTGACCGTCAGCGCCAAACCCCACGTTACAGTGAGATGCTCACTGCGTGTCAGCCGCGTCCAGCCTTGTTGAAATAAAGCAAACAGAATCGCTGCGGGCATAAAGCCACCCAACAGCGCGACCACCCAGGCAATGGCAAAGGGCTCCCCTGCAATATGGGCAAAGGGACTCCAATGCGTCCCCAGCTGAACAACCAACGCAATCAGGCTGGCGAGCATCAAGCCAAATAGAATCGCGAAGGGCTGCCCCCAGTAGCGGGTCATATCGTGATAAACCGGACGCCCCGTAATCACCCACAAGGTTTCCATCAACGCCAACAAAAAGGCGAGGCCCAGCACCAACATGTGCAACAGCAAAAATAAAGACGCGATGAACGCGCCCTGTAACACCGTACTATCCAAACTCATCCGTCTTTTATACCGCAAAGAAAAAGGCCATCGGCACCAAAAGTACCGATGGCCCTATAGTGATCACTCAGGAGTGATCAAAGGCGTTACCGCTTACTGATTCACCGGGGATTCCGGATCAAACAGATAAGCCATCACATGGCTGATCTGTTCCTGAGTCAGCAAACCATTGGCGCCAATGCGCGGCATATTGGTGCACGCAAAGTAGCTATGCGGGTTGTAGATCACCTCATAGGCATACTTCAGCATCGCATCACTAGTACCACGGGTTTTGCCATAACCGGTCAGCTCCGGACCGATGTTCCCACCAGTACGATCGGTAGCCAGCTGGTGACAGTTGTAGCAGTTCCCACCCGGCTCCTTCTTGCTGTGATCATCGTTCTTATGACCTGTTCGCCAGCCGAAACCGGACCATGCCAGCTCACGACCCTTCTTCCAGTCGCCGAGCTTGATGCCGCCTTCCGGATACTTGATCGTGGCCTTTGCCATCTCATTGATCTTGGCAAAAGTTGCAGCATCCGGTGTATTACCGCGCAGCGGAGTACAGATCTTCTGTAACTCATCCTGCACCAAACGCTGACCTGCCTCACCGCCTTCCTGAACCTTCACATCCAGCTTGTAGCTTTTGGTGTTGAACAGAATGTGCTCAGCAAGATCTTCTGGGCTCATCGCCGTGTAATCAACATTGGCTGCATTCAGCTTCTTAGCTGCAGCGACAGTCTTCGCGACATCATCGCCATGACCACCTTTATAGTCCGCCATCGCAACACCTGCGAAAGCGAGCAGAGAAGCGGCCGCTGCGACCGCAAGGGAGTTTCTCTTCTTCATGTTCATCTCCTTGTGCGTCAGCAATTAGCGCTTCAGGTCCGGCAAAATCGCCGGCTGCCCACGTGCTGCATCGGTCCAATAAGAACCCAATGCGATCGAGGCTTCACCGCCATTCACCAAGCCTGGGTGGCGCATTTGCCAGACACAACCACGCAGACGATGCTGTGTGCTACGTACGTTTTTATGACCCGCACGTTCTGCTGGCCAAGAAATCGCCTTAGTCCACTCCTCAGGTTCATTCACATTTGGCAGTACGGAGGCGCGGATGCGCTTGCCAGTTTCGCCATGGCAGGTATTGCAACTGAAATCCATCGGGCCGGCTTTACGGTAGAAAATAACTTCACCCGCATCACGCATGGCTTTCTCCATTGGATGCGACATGGATGGGTTCCATGGCATGCCATTGGACTGCATCGCGATGTAGGTCAACAGCTTCATGACATCCGAACCGGAGCCATGACGCTTCTTCACAGCGTTATCTTTCTTATCAAAGCCCTGCAATGTCACCATGCAATGAACCAAACGACTCTCTAGGTCCATCACCTTCTTCGTATCTGCAAAGTAACGTGGCATCTCGACATACGCACCCTTGAGTACGCCCGGGCCCTTGCCGAAGTCACAACCTTCAAGCGAAACATTGTTCGGACCGCGCGCAGTCTTGAACAGCTTCTCGCCATCCTCACCCACATAGAGGGCAGGGTTGTCTTCCATCATCATCAAGTTCTGTTCACTCTGGCCGAGATACTTAGAACCCGTCTTATCGATCAAGCTCTGAAGAATTTCTTCAGGCGCTTTATCCGAGTGGTCTGCAGCAACTACAGCACCTGCAGAAACTGCAAGGCTCGCCGCTGCCAGCATATGCACGAATTTCTTCATGACTTATCCTCCTGGTGAAATAGCATGGCCCTGCAAAGCAGGGCCATTTCTTTTATTGCGTTAACCGACGGTGACTTCTTCCGCGCCGGATTCGCCCTTGTTGTCTTTCCAGGAAATCTTCAGGGTATCCCCCGCGTTTCCTTTTACTTTCACATGCACCAATGGGTTAGTGGAGACACTACCATTTAGGTATGCAGTGACCGCCGCCTTGCCGTTCTTTTCAAACAGGATTTCCTGAATGAAATGTGCCGGAATCTTCTGGCCAGTCTTCTTGTCCTTACGTGAACCGGTTTCCATCGGGTGCTTGAACAGGCACTTGACGTCTACAACGCCACCTTTTGCTTTGGCTTTTACACGCATGATGTTTTCCTCCTAAATTAGCCGCCACAGCCACCGACAGTGACCTTGACTTCCTTAGATGCGTGATAGGTCTTTCCACCTGCTTTCACTACACCCACCATGTTGCCGGACTTGCCCACTTTGCAGCGAGTTGAGGCAAACGCCACACCATCCGCACCAAGAACAAAGGTAGCCGCCAAAGGCGAACCATTGCTATCAACCAGAATACTGACGCTTTCCACACCCGACATGGCCGTTGCATCCACCTTAACCGGCACGACTGCGCCGTTTTCAGCAATGCTAGGGACATCCAGTTTGATGGATGCGGAGGCTTCGCCTGCGCCGCCACCGGTTGCACCAGCAACATCCTTAGCCGTCATGATGCCTTCTGGCCATGCAGCCAATACAGTACGCGGCGCCAACAGGCCCGCGCCCATAGCGGTCATGATGGCACTGCTGGCCAAAGTACCGCGTAAAAACGTTCTACGTTTCATATGCACACTCCTCTCCGTTGAGAAACGATCGTGGTGGTATTACAGGGTGTCGTTTGACGTGGGCTCAACTCCAAGGTTCAAGGACCGCACTCAACTCAACACATCGCCGCGGTAATCAGCGATGCCTGGGTTGCCGCGCACATTCTTGAGCTTTGGCGTGTTGAACTTACTAATGCTCGCACTCTTACGATCTCGCAAGTAGTCTGCAACGACGTCCCAGACTGGAGCACCCGGCGATTGGGCGCCCACGGTTGCCCAGCCCGCCACCTTGTAATTCTTGCCCATCTCAATGGCTTCGCCATTGTCGAGGGTCATGTCACTGATCCGCTCGCCCATTCCGGCGTTCGTATCGAGCACATAGTTCAGGCCGCCGACACGTACCATGTCGCCGCCCTGTTGATAATACGGATCCTCATTGAAGAGGTTGTCGCACACATCCTCAAGGATGATCTTCAACTCCGCACCACTCATATCCCGAGTGTAGGTTTCGGGATAGGTCATACAGGTTTGATCCAACACATGCTCCATGGTGATGGTTTCACCCGCCGGAACGGTGGTGCCCCAGCGGAAGCCCGCTGACAAGGAAATTTGTGCATCGAGTTGCACGCGCAACGCATCACAAATCAATTGATCGAAGGTGCCGTTAAAGTTGCCGCGACGGTACATGGTTTCTTCTGCAACCGCGAGCGGCTCCTGCAACCAATCCAGATGCGGCTTACGCACATCCGTGATGTAGGCATTCATTTCTGCATCCGGCTCGAGCATATTCGAGAATACCGGCAATAGGCGATAGTTGAAGCCCTGCACCTTACCGTTGCGAATATCGAGATCCATCACGCCAACAAACTTACCGTTCGAGCCCGCGTTGGTCACCAAAGTCTTGCCACCGGCATTGGTTACGACGGTCGGCTGCGGCACGCCATCATGGGTATGGCCACCAAAGATCGCATCAATACCCGAGACCACCGACGCCATCTTCAGGTCAACGTCCATGCCATTGTGTGAAATCACAATCACTGCATCCGGACGCTCGGTTTCACGTACCTGATCCACCAGCTCTTGCATACGAGCATCTTGAATGCCGAAGGTCCAATCCGGAATGAAGCGCGACGGATTCGCGATCGGCGTATACGGGAAGGCCTGACCGATCACCGCGATGCGGGCGCCGCCCACTTCTTTCATGACATACGGCTTGAACGCATTACCAGTGTTTTCGTCAAAATCAGCAAAATCGGCAAACTTGTAGTCAAACGCCGCCTCTTCCCGCACGCGGACGTTTTGCGCCACGAAGTCACCATTGAGCGCTTGTACGTTCTTGATGACTTCATGATCGAGGTAGGTGTATTCCCAGTGCCCGGTCATCACATCAACGCCGAGCAAATTACACGCGCCGACCATGTCCATGCCACGGGTCTTGAGCGCTGTACCACTACCCTGCCACGTATCCCCGCCATCAAGCAGCAAGCTGTTGCCTGAACCCGCTTCCGAACGCAACTTATCGACCAAGGTCTTCATGTGCGCGAAACCGCCCACCTTGCCGTAGATCTTGGCTGCGTTCTCAAAATCCAAATAGGTAAACGCATGCGACTCAACACCGCTTGCGGTAATACCAAAATTTTCCAACAACCGCGCGCCGACCAAATGCGGCGCTTTTCCATAGGCACCCGCCACACCGAGGTTAACGCTCGGTTCACGGAACCAAATCGGTAACAACTGCGCGTGCGTATCCGTGATGTGCAGAATGCGTGCAGTACCCTTCATCGGCACTTCGTAGAAATCTGCAGGCGCTTTGCGTGACGCAAACACCGAACCTGGGAACAAACCAGCAGCGCCAGCCATTCCCATCAGCTGCATAAACTGACGACGGTTCATAGACATGAAGGTGCCTCCTCCGGCATTTCAAACATAATGTCTTTAATCGTTATATTTTCTGTGCATCCATCTCTGGGATGTCACAAGCGGGTCATACCTTCGCATAAGCTTCAACACTCGGCAAGGCCTTTGTCTGTAAACCTTCTAGGAATTCCACCCAAGATTTTCTCCATGCCAAGTACGTCAGAAATTTAATGTTCAAGCATATTGAAGAAGTCGAATAAGAAGCACACCAACACACCGCAATGCGAACAAAAACGGCGCCCTAAGGCGCCGTGTTGGTGAGCACCACACGGATGCGCACGCTAGAACGGAATATCGTCATCGAAGCTGTCGTAGGCACTGCCGCTGGATGAGGGTGAGGATGCTACCGCGCCACCGCCAGCCGCCGCCGCAGCCGGCGCACGATTACCGCCACCAGCGTTGCCACCACCCGACCAGCCATCATCGGCATGATCCTCCGCAGCATCATAGGGCGCACTGCTACCGCCACCGCGCTGCCCCAAGATCTGCATGGTACCGTTTTGATCCACCAACACTTCGGTGGTGTATCGATCCTGTCCATCCTGACCCTGCCACTTGCGGGTGCGCAGCTTGCCTTCGATGTACACCTGACCCCCCTTGCGCAAATATTCCGCAGCAATTTCGGCAATACGCCCAAAGAACACCACGCGGTGCCACTCGGTGCGTTCTTGCTTCTCACCGCTGTTCTTATCGCGCCATTGCTCGGAAGTCGCCAAACGAATGGTGGTAATCGCGCGCCCATCCGCGGTGTAACGCACCTCTGGGTCTACGCCCAAGTTACCCACCAAAATGACCTTGTTAATCCCTCTCGACATCGTCCTATCCTCGTTTTGGTTCGAACTTATAAAAAATAAGGTTTAGTTGTGTCTCAGGTCGCAACCGTCGCTTGCGGGTTACCCGACCTCGCTTCGCCCGGTTCACGCGCAGGATTCGACACCCATCCTGCCAAAGCTGGTTCATCTAACGTAGCCGGGTCATATTTCACATACGCGACGCCCTCTTCGGCAAGGACCACCGCTTCAACAATGCCCCTGATCTCACGCAACTCCAACGCCACGTGCTGCGCACGCAGCTTGGTCATTACCCCGACACGGACGACGCGCGTACTCACACGGGCCGGCGGCGCCATGGTCAAGGCATACACGCCCCACACCAACAACAGCGCTGCGCAGAGCAAATACACACTCGACTCACCCCACGCACCTAATACCCAACCACCAAGTGCGCCACCCAAAAATGCGCCAAAGAACTGCGAACTGGAATACACCCCCATCGCCGTTCCTTTGTTCGCCACTGGTGCCGTTTTTGAAATCAAACTCGGCAGCGTTGCCTCCAATACATTGAAGGCTGCGAAGAACACAACCAGCATCCCCAACAAGAACCATAAGCTGTGCGGCAATTGCCACAACAACACCATTGAAATCGCCAAGGTAAAGATTGCGCCGACGAATACATGCTTCATGCGGCCGCCACGCTCCGCCATCAACACCAGCGGAAACATGATCGCGACCGAGGCAATCATCACGCCGAAGTAGGCCCAACCATGCTGCTCTTTCGGCAGCCCCGCTTCATGCAAGAGCGAAAGCGGCACCACCACAAACAATGCGGTGAGCACGAGATGCAACACCAAGATGCCAAAGTCGAGGCGGCGCAGTTGTGGATTCGCCAACACACTTCCGATCTCGCTACGTAAGGCCACCGCATCACGGCGAGTATGGCTGTGTGTCGCATGCGGCACCACGCGCGCCAGCACCACCAGCCCCAGCAGCGCAAATACGCCCGTGATCCAGAACAAACCGGATAAACCAATCCATTCCACCAACAATGGCCCTAAAACAATCGCCAACATGAAGGCAAAGCCGATACTCATGCCAAACATCGCCATTGCCTTCGTACGATTTTCTTCACGCGTGAGATCAGCAAGCAGCGCCATGGTCGCAGCGGCAATCGCACCCGCACCCTGCAAGGCACGCCCAATCACCACTTCAACCAAAGTGTCGGCCATTGCCGCATACGCGCTACCGAGAGCAAACAGAATCAAGCCCGCAGCGATCACACGCTTACGCCCAAAGCGATCGGACAACATCCCAAACGGAATTTGTAAAAACGCCTGCGTCAGGCCATAGGCACCGAGTGCGAGGCCAATCAACAACGGCGTGGAATCGGTGTATTCACTGGCATGCAGCGTCAGCACCGGCAACAAAAGAAATAACCCCAGCATGCGCAAGGCAAAGATGCCGGCCAAACCAAACGTGGCGCGGCGCTCACTGGGCAACATGGAGATGGGAGAGTCCTGCTTCATCCTTTTCTACGTACCAAACCTGTTCGACGGAACCCTGTGCGGAAACTATGCCGCGGGCGGATAGTAGCCGAATCGACCCCGCTCTTGGCAAGTGGTTTGGGGCTTAATTACATCCCTTGCTGTTCAAAACGCTGAAGGGTATTGCTCACTGAACGTGCATGCCAGCTATCGAAGTGTTTCAGGTGTTGCCATGGGGTCCAGTCATACCCAGACAGCACGGTTTCCATCGGCTCCATATCTTCAGCCGCCTTGCTGGCACCAGCGACCACGAGCGCCAAGTAATCACCCGTTTCTGCCTGCGCTTTGGCGCGGTCAGCAACACCGCCATGCCCCGGCACCACATAGCGCGCTGGAAGCTGTATGGCTTGATTAAATGCCTTAAGCCATTTCCCCGCATGCGTCTGCGGATGCACGCCAAGTAAGCGATCGAGGTAAACATGGTCTCCTGTGAACAGAACCTCCTGCGCAGGCAACCACACCACAATGTCGCCCGGGAAGTGCGCATCATTAAAATATTTCAGCTCAAAGCGCACCTCACCAATCATAAGATCCGCTTGATCTTGCGCAAAAGGCGCCTCCGCATAAAACGGATTCTGCTCTTTGAAGACTGGATCAACGCTCTGAATACGACGCAAAATTGAATCAAGCATCGACTTCTGCGTGTCTACCGTGCGCTGCAGCGCATAGATTGTGGCCCCGCGCGCAGCAAAATATTGATTACCCAACCAACGATGATCCTGACTACCGGTATTGATCACCGCGACAATCTTCTGATCCGTAACCGTGCGCACGCCCGCTTCCAGCGCTTGCGCAGAAACCGGGCCCGCGCCGCTATCAATCAGCACCGCGCCGTCTGAAGTCAGCACCAAACCGATATTGGCATTCAGCCCAAGATTTTCACGCGTACGGTCATCGATCTCGCCGATAAAGGCATAAACACCCTCTGTTACCGGCTGAAAATTCACATTCGCCGCCCACGCGGTACTCATGCCTGCCCACAACAGCACCGTCATCTGCAGCCAAGTCCGCATCTCATTCTCCTTCGGATTCTTTTTCTGTCTGATCGCTTCCTGTTGATGCCAAGTATCACTATCGAAACACGACCAATGCCGCATAATAGCCGGTCGACCTCGCTTTTCACATTCACCAACTCCCACAAACGAACCCACATGGATCAGATCCGCGTTCGCGGCGCCCGCACCCACAACCTGGCCAATCTTGACCTCGACCTGCCGCGCGAACGGCTGATCGTGATTACCGGCCTGTCCGGGTCAGGCAAGTCTTCGCTCGCCTTCGACACGCTCTATGCCGAAGGGCAGCGCCGCTACGTCGAATCCCTGTCGGCCTATGCCCGCCAGTTTTTGGCGTTGATGGAAAAGCCAGATGTGGATTCCATCGAAGGTCTGTCGCCGGCCATCTCGATTGAGCAGAAGACCACCTCGCACAACCCACGCTCAACCGTGGGCACCGTGACCGAGATTCATGACTACCTGCGCCTGCTCTTCGCGCGCGCCGGTACGCCGCAGTGCCCCGATCACGCGACGGTCTTGGAAACCCAAACCATCAGCCAGATGGTGGATCAGATTCTGGCGTTGCCTGAAGGCCGCAAGTTAATGGTGTTGGCGCCCGTGATTCGCGGGCGCAAAGGTGAACATCGGCAAGAGATGGAAGCGCGACGCGCCGAAGGCTATGTGCGGGCACGCATTGACGGCGAAGTCATCGATCTCGATCCGATCCCCAAACTCGACCCCAAGCGCAAACACGACATCGATATCGTCATCGACCGTATTAAAGTGCGCGCCGATATTCGCCAACGCCTGGCGGAGTCGCTGGAAACCGCGATCGGTCTTGCAGATGGTCTGGTGTTAATTGCGCCGATGGAAGAAGGTGAAGAGCTGCGCTTCTCCGCGCGCTACGCCTGCCCCGAATGTGGCTACAGCCTCGAAGAACTTGAGCCGCGTTTGTTCTCGTTCAACAACCCCTATGGCGCCTGCCCCACCTGCGATGGCCTTGGCATCGAGACCTACTTCGACCCCGACAAGGTGGTGCTGCACCCCGAGCTCGGACTTGCCGGCGGCGCGATTCGTGGCTGGGATCGACGCAATGCATGGAGTTACCAAACCCTCCAAGGCCTATCCGCACACTATGGCTTTGACCTCGAAAGCCCATGGCAAGATTTAAGCCCCGAGCTGCAAAACCTCGTGCTGTACGGCAGTGACAAAGAAGCCATCCAATTTGAATACCTCAAACCACGCGGCGGCACCCGCGTCGAAGAACATCCGTTTGAAGGCGTCCTGCCGAACCTTGCCCGGCGTTATCGCGAAGTAGACGTTGCGAGTGTGCGCGAAGAGCTGGCCAAGCTGCAAAGTACGCGCCCCTGCCCAAGCTGCGAAGGCACACGCCTACGCCGCGAAGCACGCCACGTCTTGATTGCCAATGCATCCCTGCCCACGATTGCCGCGCTCTCGATCGCGGACGCACATGGTTTCTTCACTACGCTTGAATTGCCTGGCTGGAAAGGCACGGTTGCCACCCGTATCGTGCGTGAGATCCAAGAGCGTTTGAAGTTTCTGGTGGATGTCGGATTGGACTACCTTAGCCTTGAACGCAGTGCGGACACCCTTTCTGGTGGCGAAGCTCAGCGCATTCGCTTAGCCAGTCAAATTGGTGCCGGTCTGGTTGGTGTGATGTATGTCTTAGATGAACCATCCATTGGTCTACATCAACGCGACAACCAGCGCTTACTCGAGACACTGACGCGCCTGCGTGACCTGGGCAATACCGTGATCGTGGTCGAACATGATGAAGACGCCATCATGCATGCCGACTATGTCGTCGACATCGGCCCCGGCGCGGGTGTGCATGGCGGTCGCATCGTTGCGCAAGGCACACCGCAAGAGATTGCCGCGAACCCCGCATCACTCACCGGCCAATACCTTTCCGGGACTCGCCAGATCGCACGCCCCCAACAACGCATTCCATACGACCCCAAACGTCAGCTGCGCATTCGCGGCGCACGCGGCAACAACCTCAAACAACTGAATGTGGATGTTCCGCTGGGGTTAATGACCTGTGTCACTGGCGTGTCGGGCTCCGGCAAGTCCACGCTGATTAACGACACGCTCTATCCCGCAGCGGCGCAAACACTGAATCGCGCGCAAGCCGATGCCGCAGCACATGAAGAAATCCTCGGTTTTGAACACTTGGATAAAGTTGTGGCGATTGACCAAAGCCCGATTGGACGCACGCCACGCTCGAATCCGGCCACCTACACCGGCCTGTTCACCCCCATTCGTGATTTGTTCTCCGGCACACCGGAAGCGCGCACACGTGGCTACAACCCCGGGCGTTTTTCCTTCAATGTGAAAGGTGGTCGCTGCGAAGCCTGTCAGGGCGATGGCGTGATTCGTGTGGAAATGCACTTCTTGCCCGACATTTATGTGCCCTGTGATGTGTGCAAAGGCAAACGCTATAACCGCGAAACGCTGGATGTGCGCTACAAAGGCAAGAACATCCACGAAGTCTTGGAAATGACCGTGGAGGATGCGCGCGTCTTCTTTGATGCGGTGCCCGCGATTGCGCGCAAATTGCAAACCCTGCTCGAAGTTGGCTTGGGCTACATTCGTTTAGGACAAAACGCGACCACACTTTCCGGTGGTGAAGCGCAACGCGTCAAACTTGCCAAAGAACTTTCACGGCGCGATACCGGCAACACACTCTACATCCTCGACGAGCCGACCACCGGCCTGCACTTCCACGACATTGAACAACTACTCAAGGTGCTGCATCGCCTGCGCGACCACGGCAACACCATCGTGGTCATTGAACACAACCTCGATGTGATCAAAACCGCCGATTGGATTCTCGACCTCGGCCCCGAAGGCGGCGCCGGTGGTGGCCAACTCCTCGTCGCCGGCACACCAGAAGACGTCGCCGCCGCCAAAAACTCCCATACTGGGCGCTTCCTGAAGCCTTTGCTCACTCAGGTGCAATGACCGATCTGAACCCAGATTTGATCCAAGCCTACCGCGACGCGGTGTACGAAATTCATGCCGAGACCGTCATCCGACTGAAAGTCAGTGAGTACTCACACTCGCTAGAAGATCTACATAAAAAGAATAACTGCACAACCAGCGCACTGATCACCGCCTGCAACCCACGCAGTCAGGTCCTGAGCGCCGCAGAAAACCACGCGCGCATGCTCGCCCTCACCGAGGCGGTCGAAAAACTGGGATATCACCATCTGCCCGCCGTTGGCCGCGACCCAACCGGGAAATGGCCCGACGAACCGAGCCTGTGGATTGCCGGAATGACTAAAAATGAGGCAGAAGAGCTCGGTAAGACCTTTAAGCAGAATGGCTTTTTATGGATGGAACAGGACGCGGCTCCACAACTCCTCCTACTGCACTGAGGCACAAAAAAACCGGGCAATGCCCGGTTTTTTCTGGTGAGGCGAAGACGGCTTAGCCTTCTGCGCGATCCACCAATTCAACAATCGCCATCGGTGCAGCATCGCCGGCACGGAAGCCTGCCTTAAGCACACGCAAGTAACCACCCGGACGCGCGCTGAAACGCGGGCCGATTTCGTTGAACAGCTTCTGTACAACGTCGCGGTTACGCAGGCGATCGAACGCCAGACGACGGTTGGCAGCGCTGTCGTTCTTGGCCAGGGTGATCAGCGGCTCTGCTACACGGCGTAGTTCTTTCGCCTTTGGCAGGGTGGTCTGAATCACTTCATGCTCAATCAATGAAGCCGCCATGTTGCGGAACATCGCTTTGCGATGGCTGCTGGTGCGGTTCAGTTTGACGCCACTTTTACCGTGTCGCATGGTCGTTTTCCTTGTCTATGCGCGTGCGCGTTAGGCCGCGGCTTCGTTATCGTGCAGGCCTTCTGGCGGCCAGTTTTCCAGGCGCATGCCCAGATTCAAGCCGCGTGCACCCAGCACGTCCTTGATTTCGTTGAGCGACTTCTTACCCAAGTTCGGGGTACGCAGCAGCTCGGTTTCGGTGCGCTGAATCAGATCACCGATGAAATGAATGGCTTCGGCCTTGAGGCAGTTCGCAGAGCGAACGGTCAGCTCAAGATCATCGATCGGACGCAGCAGCATCGGATCAAACTGCGGAACGGCCTGACCACTGGCCTTGGCGCTGCCCGCAGATTCGAGTTCAACGAAGGACACCAACTGTTGTTGCAGAATGGTGGCGGCACGGCGAATCGCTTCTTCGGCTTCGATGGTTCCGTTGGTTTCGAGGTCGAGAACCAGACGATCGAGGTCGGTGCGCTGTTCAACACGCGCGCTTTCAACGCTGTACATGACGCGGCGAACCGGGCTGTAGCTGGCGTCGAGCTTCAAGGTACCAATCTTAGTGCCTTCTTCTTCCGATTCTTCACGCAGATTGGCTGGTACATAACCACGACCGGTAGCCACGTGCAGCTTCATGTTCAGCGCAACAGATTCGTTGATGTGGGCGATCACGTGATCCGGGTTCATGATTTCAACATCATGATCCAGCTGGATATCACCAGCCGTCACCACACCCGGGCCCTGCTTGTTCAAGGTCAGTTCCGCATGGGTGCGAGCATCCATCTTCACCGACACACCCTTAAGGTTGAGCAGAATGTCGATGACGTCTTCTTGAATACCTTCAATCGCGGTGTACTCGTGCAGCACGCCGTCAATTTCTGCGTCGGTGATGGCAGCGCCATGCATGGACGACAACAGAATGCGACGCAGCGCATTACCGAGGGTGTGGCCAAAACCACGCTCCAGCGGCTCGAGTACCACGCGTACACGGTTTGCGCCCTGCGCTTCAACCTTGGCAAGCTGTGGAGTCAGAAAATCGCTGGCAGATCCCTGCATGCTGTCATCCTTCAATCTATGGGTTCAGTACACCCAGCCTCTTGGCTGGTTCCGATCGGAGCGCTACGCGCTCAAGCTATTACTTGGAGTAGAGCTCAACGATCAGGTGTTCGTTAATGTCGGAAGAGAGGTCCGCGCGTTCCGGAATGCGCTTGAACACACCTTCCATCTTGCCGGAATCCACATCAATCCAATCGGAGCCTTCACGCACTTGCGGTGCCAACTCAAGCGAAGTCTTGATGCGCTCTTGCTTTTTCGCACGTTCGCGAATCGAGATCACGTCATTTGCAGTGACCTGATAAGACGGAATGCTCACGGTCTTCCCG
This sequence comes from uncultured Piscirickettsiaceae bacterium, assembly GCA_964654355.1. Classification (GTDB taxonomy): domain Bacteria; phylum Pseudomonadota; class Gammaproteobacteria; genus CAZZIQ01. Next base: position 12,363 of record CAZZIQ010000011.1, on the reverse strand, counting down.
TTGACGAGTACCGCCTTATGGTTCACCAACTGACGTGCTTCGGCGCGCGTTGAGCCAAAGCCCATGCGGTAAACCACGTTATCCAGACGCAATTCGAGCAGCTGTAGCAGGTTTTCACCGGTAGAGCCCTTACGACGCGCTGCTTCCTTGTAATAGGAACGGAACTGACGCTCAAGCACACCGTAGATACGACGCACTTTCTGCTTTTCACGCAGCTGGGTTGCGTAGTCCGACATGCGCGGACGCTTCGCGGTAACGCCATGCTGGCCCGGAAGCTGTTCCGGCTTGCACTTTGAATCGAGTGCGCGAACACCGCTCTTCAGCCCGAGGTCTGTACCCTCACGGCGAGCAAGTTTGCATTTGGGTCCGATGTACTTGGCCACTGTCTGTACTCTCCGAAATCTGTAACCGCTTAGACGCGACGGCGCTTAGGCGGACGGCAACCGTTGTGCGGGATCGGGGTCACATCGGTAATGCTGTTGATGCGAATGCCGATGTTGTTCAGCGCACGCACAGAAGATTCACGACCCGGACCCGGCCCATTGATCAAAACATCAACGGACTTCACACCATATTCCAGCGCAACCTGACCCGCACGTTCAGCAGCAACCTGTGCCGCAAACGGGGTGCTCTTACGCGAACCACGGAAGCCACTACCACCGGAAGTCGCCCAGCACAGGGTGTCACCCTTGCGGTCGGTGATGGTGATGATGGTGTTATTGAAGGACGCATGCACATGCATAACGCCTTCTGGCACATTGCGCTTAACCTTCTTACGGCGTGCAGCGGCTGCCTTGTTGTCCTTGGCCATCGTTCAAAAACCTTCTTAGCGTTTAATCGGACGACGCGGGCCCTTACGGGTACGCGCGTTGGTCTTAGTACGCTGACCACGCAGCGGCAGACCACGGCGATGACGGATACCGCGGTAGCAACCGAGGTCCATCAAGCGCTTGATATTCATCGAGATTTCACGACGCAGATCGCCTTCGACAATGTATTTGCCGACCGCATCACGCAGCGTGTCCAGCTCACGTTCGTCGAGGTCGCGAATCTTACGCGAGGACTCGATGCCCGTGTCTGAGCAAATCTTGTAGGCGCGCGTACGCCCGATCCCATAGATCGAGGTCAGTGCAACCCAAGTATGTTTGTTGTCCGGGACATTAACTCCCGCAATACGTGCCATTCGCCCGCTCTCCCTAAATTCTCAGTGCGCGCGCAGAAAGCGCGCAAGGATACCCCTGCGCTACCCCGAAATCAACGACAAAATGGGCCAAAAAATGGCTCATCCCTGGCGCTGCTTGTGCTTCGGATCCTTACAAATCACCCGTACCACACCATTGCGGCGGATGATCTTGCAGCTACTGCACATCTTCTTGACTGAAGCTCGAACCTTCATCGTTCTACCCCCAAAATGCCGTCGCGGATTACAGCCCGCTGCGGCCGAAATTCTTCAAATTGGCCTTCTTCATCAGGCCTTCGTACTGGTTGGACAACAGATGCGATTGCACCTGCGCCATGAAGTCCATGATCACCACTACGATGATCAGCAGCGAAGTTCCGCCGAAATAGAACGGGACGTTCCACTGAATAATCAGGAACTCCGGCAACAAACTCACTGCAGTGATGTAGGCCGCACCAATCATGGTCAGGCGGGTCATCACCTTGTCGATGTACTGAGCGGTGTGCTCACCCGGACGCATGCCCGGAATGAACGCCCCGGAGCGACGCAAATTTTCTGCTGTATCGCGCGGGTTAAACACCAACGCGGTATAGAAGAAGCAGAAAAAGATGATCGCACCGGCGTACAACGCCACGTACAACGGCTGCCCCGGAGCCAGCGTAGACGCCAGATCCTTCAGCCAACCCATGCCTTCGCCACTACCAAACCAGCTTCCGATCGTGGCCGGAAACAGGATGATGCTCGAGGCAAAAATCGGCGGGATTACGCCCGCCATATTCACTTTCAACGGCAGATGACTGGTCTGACCGCCATAAATCTTGTTGCCGCGCTGCTGCCGTGCATAGTTCACGGTGATGCGACGCTGGCCTCGTTCGACGAACACCACAAAAGCGGTGATCGCCACTGCCAGCGCCAACAGCACCAGCAAGGTAATCAAGTGCAGTTCACCGGTGCGCGCCAACTCAAACGTGCCACCCAGCGCCGACGGCAAACCCGCCACAATCCCAGCGAAGATGATCAACGAGATGCCGTTACCGATGCCGCGCTCGGTGATCTGCTCACCCAGCCACATCAGGAACATCGTTCCGGTAACCAAGGTTACGACCGCAATGAAGCGGAAGCCCATGCCCGGATCCAACACCACGCCCACACCACCGGCGGACTGTCCTTCCAACGCAATCGCAATCCCGAGTGCCTGGAAGGTTGCCAATACCAGCGTTGCGTAACGCGTGTATTGGGTAATCTTGCGCCGTCCGGATTCGCCTTCTTTCTTTAGCTGTTCCAGCTTCGGCGAAACCGCGGTCATCAGCTGCATGATGATGGACGCCGAGATGTATGGCATCACACCCAATGCAAACAGCGACAAGCGCATCAACGCACCACCCGAGAACATGTTAAACATGTCGAGGATGGTGCCGGACTGTTGTTCAAACATCGCCGCCAATGCAACCGGATCAATCCCCGGCACGGGCACATGCGAACCCAGTCGATAAACAATGATCCCGCCGAGGACAAACCACAGACGGGATTTCAATTCAGCGAGCTGTCCTCCCTGACCCAGGCTTGCGGCTAAACCTGCTGCATTCCCTCGGGCCATGGATCGACTCAGGCTTCGATTGAGCCGCCCGCAGCTTCAATCGCTGCGCGCGCACCCTTGGTCAACTCCAGACCGCGCACCTTAATTGCGCGATTCAGTTCACCTGAAGCAATCACCCGCACGCGCTGGATGTGATGCGGAATCACGCCAGCCTGAGCGAGTGCCAATACATCAACCACGTCGCCCTCTGCTGCCTTGGCCAGTTCATGCAAACGAACTTCAGCAACATAGCGGCTCATCGCCGAACGGAAGCCCGACTTCGGCAAGCGACGCTGCAACGGCATCTGGCCGCCTTCGAAGCCTACCTTATGGTAGCCACCGGCGCGTGCGTGCTGGCCCTTATGGCCACGACCGCAAGTCTTGCCATCGGTACAACCGATACCACGACCAACGCGCTTGCCCTTCGGGCGCGAACCTGCTGCAGGCTTAATGGTGTTCAGACGCATGTCCGTATCCTTCTCTTGTCCAATTGCAGGCGGAATTAATCTTCCACCTTCAGCATGTAGGAAACCTTGTTGATCATGCCGCGGTTTTCTGGGGTATCCAGAACCTCCACGGTGTGATGCATGCGACGCAGACCCAAACCAGCCACGCAGGCCTTATGGTTCTTCAGGCGCTTGTTGGTGCTGCGCACCAGGGTCACTTTGACGGTCTTGCCACTCATCGGAAGATCCTCTGTCGTCGTCTCGGCGAGCTAGGCTCAGCCGGTAATCTCGTCGGTAGACTTGCCGCGCTTGGCTGCCACGAAATCTGGGCTGCCCATTGCCGCAAGGCCATTGATCGTTGCGCGTACCACGTTCACCGGATTCGATGAACCATTACGCTTGGCCAGAATGTTGTGCACACCCAGCACTTCTAAAACTGCGCGCATTGCGCCACCCGCGATGATGCCGGTACCTTCAGAGGCAGGCTGCATGTAGACCTTGGCCGCACCATGACGCGCCTTGATCGGATAATGCAGCGTACCGTTGACCAGCGGCACGCTGACCATGTTGCGGCGCGCCTTTTCCATGGCCTTCTGGATCGCAACCGGCACTTCACGCGCCTTGCCATAACCAAAACCAACACGGCCTTGGCCGTCGCCCACTACGGTGAGTGCAGCAAAGGAAAATATACGGCCACCCTTCACGGTCTTCGCAACGCGATTCACGCTAATGAGCTTTTCCTGCAGGCCGTCTTCTGATTCGCGATCTGTATCTGCCATGACTGGCTACCTATTCTTTAGTAAATCGAAACGTTCGTTAGAACTGCAAGCCGGCTTCACGCGCAGCATCTGCCAGCGCTTTCACACGACCGTGGTATTGGAAACCGGAACGGTCAAACGCAACCGCAGTTACGCCTGCATCCTTCGCGCGCTCGCCAACCAGCTTGCCTACGGCAGCGGCAGCGGCAACGTTGCCGGTTACACCTTTACGCAGATCAGCCTGTACGGTCGAAGCCGTGGCCAACACCTTGCCATTGGCATCAATCACCTGCGCATAAATATGGCGCGGGGTGCGATGCACAGTCAGACGCGGCACGCCGAGTTCACGAATCTTGGCTCGTGAACGGGTAGCGCGGCGCAGTCGGGAGCTATTCTTGTCCATGTCAGTATCTACCTGCGGTTAACGCGGATTACTTCTTCTTGGTTTCCTTACGAATGACGTACTCATCCGTATAGCGAACACCCTTGCCCTTGTAAGGCTCTGGCGGACGGTACGCACGAATCTCAGCCGCAACCTGGCCAACCTTCTGCTTGTCCGCACCTTTCACAACAATTTCTGTCTGGCTCGGGGTCTCAATGGTGATTCCTTCCGGCACGTCATAGTTGACCGGATGGGAAAAACCGAGCGCCAAATCCAGCACTTTACCCTTGGCCTGCGCACGGTAACCGACGCCGATCAAGGTCAATTTCTTTTCAAAGCCCTTGCTCACACCGGTAACCATGTTGTTGATCAACTGGCGCATGGTGCCGGCCATGGCAAAGCCACTCGCGGCATCGACCGGCTGCACATTGATTGCACTGCCTTCCTGAGCCACAGCAACCGAGTCATGGATGTCCAAAGACATCGCACCATTCGGACCTTTCACCGCTACGTTCTGGCCGGCGATGGTTACATTCACGCCCGACGGCAATTCAATCGGAGCTTTTGCAATTCTGGACATACGTCACCTGAATCCTGTTTACGCCTGAACTTAGTAGACCAGGCAGAGCACTTCGCCACCGAGGCCTGCGGCACGCGCAGAGCGATCGGTCATGACACCGCCCGGCGTCGACACAATCGCGACACCCAGACCACCGTTTACATCCGGCAGGTCGTTGCGGCCCTTATAAATTCGCAGACCCGGACGGCTGACGCGCTTGAGCATTTCAATGACCGGACGGCCTTGGAAATACTTCAATTCCAGCGTCAACACAGAACGTGGGCCGTCCTGACCAACATGAAAGTCACGGATATAGCCTTCATCCTTCAGTACCTGGGCAATTGCGCCTTTAAGGCGAGAGGCCGGCATGGTGACCGACTTCTTTTCAACAGCCTGGGCATTACGGATGCGGGTCAGCATGTCCGCGATCGGGTCCTGCATGCTCATGTCGCTTTCGTCCTAAAAAATCGTAATCTGTAAAAAAAAGATGCGGCTTACCAGCTCGACATCTTCACACCCGGCACATCGCCACGCATCACTGCTTCACGCAGCTGATTGCGGCTTAAGCCAAAGCGACGGTAATAACCACGCGGGCGTCCCGTTACGTTGCAACGGTTACGCTGACGCGCTGGGCTTGCGTCACGCGGCAGTGCCTGGAACTTGCGACGTGCATCCAAACGCTCGTCTTCCGACAGCTTCGGATCCATCGCACGCTTCTTCAGCTCTGCACGCTTCACTGCAAACTTAGCAGCCGTCTTGGCGCGACGTTTTTCGCGCTCAATCATGGAGGTCTTGGCCATATGCCCTCGTCCTTACTACGCCCGCTTAGTTGCGGAACGGAAAATTCATAGCCGCCAACAACGCTTTACCTTCTTCATTGGTACGCGCTGTGGTGCTGATTGTGATGTCCATGCCGCGCAGTGCATCCACCTTATCGAAATCGATTTCAGGGAAGATGATCTGCTCACGCACGCCCATGCTGTAGTTGCCGCGGCCGTCAAACGACTTACCATTCAAACCACGGAAGTCACGAATACGCGGAATCGCGATGTTGACCAAGCGATCAAGGAATTCGTACATGCGGTCACGACGCAGGTTGACTTTGCAACCGATCGGCCAGCCTTCGCGAATCTTGAAACCTGCTTCAGACTTGCGCGCCTTGGTTACAACTGGCTTCTGGCCCGCAATCTTGATCAAGTCATTGACTGCGTTATCCAGAATCTTCTTGTCCGCAACCGCTTCGCCCACGCCCATATTCAGCGTGATCTTCTCAATGCGCGGAACCTGCATCACGCTCTTGTAACCGAACTGCTCCATGAGCTTTGGCACAACGTTCTTGCGGTAATGTTCCTGAAGATGGTTCATCGTCGTCTTCCGTTAATTCGACTTAAGCGTCTACCACTTCACCGTTGGACTTGAAGAAACGCACCTTACGGCCATCTTCAAGCACACGGAAACCTACGCGATCGGCTTTGCCCGTTGCCGGGTTCACCAACGCAACATTGGAGGCGTGCAGCGGCTTTTCCATGCTGACGATGCCACCGGCAACGCCTGCATTCGGATTCGGCTTCTGATGCTTCTTCACCAGATTCACGCCCTCAATGAGGATGCGATCCACTTCCGGCATCACCTGGGTCACAGTACCGGTCTTACCCCGATCCTTACCCGTTAGCACGATGACGCTGTCACCTTTGCGAATCTTGCGCACGGCGCACTCTCCCGTTATCTCTTTAAATCTTCAAATGACCCGGAGGCTTACAGCACTTCCGGCGCCAAGGACACAATGCGCATGAAAGAGCCGCCACGCAGCTCACGCGTTACCGGTCCAAAAATACGTGTGCCAATCGGCTCACGCTTGTTGTTCAGCAGCACTGCTGCATTGCCATCAAAGCGGATCAGTGAACCGTCCGGACGACGTACGCCCTTACGGGTACGTACAACAACTGCGTTGTACACATCACCCTTCTTGACCTTGCCGCGCGGAATCGCTTCCTTGATGCTGACCTTGATCACATCACCAATCCCGGCATAACGACGCTTGGAACCGCCCAGCACCTTGATGCACATAACTTTACGTGCACCGCTGTTGTCCGCGACTTCGAGCGTAGACTGCATCTGGATCATGACTTTCTATCCTTTTTCGCGTCCTGCCCGGCCACCCGGGGAAAACGCGCGATTATAGCAATTCCGAATATCCTTGTTTCCGCGAAAATCGCGAAAACCCATAAATTCTCTTTAGGCTTCCGCCTTTTCCAGCACCTCAACCAAACGGAAGTGCTTGCTCTTCGAGAGCGGACGGCATTCCTCAACCCGCACCAAGTCGCCCTGGTTACAGGCATTGTCGGCGTCATGGGCGTGCACCTTGGTCGAACGGCGAATGAACTTGCCGTAGATCGGGTGCTTCACCTGGCGCTCAACGCGCACAGTGATGGTCTTATCCATCTTGTTGGACACCACTACCCCGGTTAGGGAGCGGGCACCAGATTCAACTGCGGTATTGGCTTCACTCATTTCAATACACCTAAAAATTAGCCGTTCAGCTGGTTAAGCACGGTCTTCACCCGCGCGATATCGCGGCGAACCCGACGCACCTGGCTGGTGTTCGAGAGCTGATTGGTGCTCTGCTGCATGCGCAGATTGAACTGCTCACGAAGAAGGCCATACAGCTCGTCCTTCAGCTCGGACGCATTTTTGGAACGAAGTTCTGCAGCTTTCATCACATCACCGACCGACTGACAAAGGTGGTACGAACCGGCAGCTTGGCCGAAGCAAGACGAAACGCCTCACGAGCCTGCTCCTCAGTTACCCCTTGGATTTCATAGAGGACCTTGCCCGGCTGAACCAGAGCAACCCAATATTCCACATTACCTTTACCCTTACCCTGACGAACTTCGAGAGGCTTTTGGGTAATTGGCTTATCCGGGAAGATGCGGATGAACAAACGGCCACCACGCTTTACTTCACGGCTAATTGCACGACGCGCCGACTCAATCTGGCGAGCAGTAATACGACCACGATCCGTGGCTTTGAGACCGAAGTCACCAAAGCTGACCTTGTTGCCGTTCTGCGCCAGACCGCGGTTACGGCCCTTATGCTGCTTACGGAATTTCGTTCTTTTCGGCTGAAGCATCTCGTTTCCTTTCGCAATCGCTCAGGCGATTCTCGCTTCCCTGTTAGCTATCTTTGCGGGCTTCACGAGCCGGCTTTTTTGCTGGCTCGGCGTCTACCGGAGCGTCATCGCCCAGGTAAACATCACCCTTGTAAATCCACACCTTGATACCGATCACACCGTAGGTGGTGTTGGCTTCAGCGAAGCCATAGTCGATATCGGCACGCAGGGTGTGCAGCGGCACACGGCCTTCGCGATACCACTCCGTACGTGCAATTTCTGCACCGTTCAAACGGCCAGACACGTTGATTCGAATGCCCTGACCACCGAGGCGCATCGTGTTACCCACTGCACGACGCATCGCACGACGGAACATGATGCGACGCTCGAGCTGCTGAGCAACGCTCTCTGCCACCAGCTGTGCGTCGAGTTCAGGTTTGCGAATTTCTTCGATATTGATCTGAATCGGACTACCACCCATCAGTCTTGCGACGTCTTGGCGGAGCTTCTCGATGTCTTCACCCTTCTTACCAATCACGATACCCGGACGCGCGGTATGAATCGTGACGCGTGCAGTATTCGTGTGGCGTTCAATCTGAATCCGGCTCACGGATGCCTGCGACAGACGATCACGCAAGAACTTGCGAATCTTCAGATCCGAATGCAGGTTCTGCGCATAGTCGCTGCCCTTGGCGTACCACGTGGACGTCCAGTCCTTGATGTAGCCGAGGCGATAGCCGATCGGATGTACCTTCTGACCCATTCCTGCGTCCTCAGTTCTTGTCAGAGACCGCCACAGTGATATGGCTGGTCCGCTTGAAAATCTTGGTGGAACGACCCTTGGCACGCGCCTTCCAGCGCTTCAGGGTCGGACCTTCGTCAATGTAGATCTTGGAAATCTTCAGTTCGTCAATGTCAGCACCATCGTTGTGCTCAGCATTGGCAATGGCCGACTCCAGCACCTTGCGCACAAGGCCTGCTGCCTTCAGGTTGCTGAAGGACAGGTTGTTAAGCGCCTGGTCTACGCGCATGCCACGCACTTGGTCAGCAACCAAACGCGCTTTTTGCGCTGAGATGCGGGCAGTTTTCAGAACAGCCATGGTTTCCATGCGTATTTCCTACTCAATCTCTTTCGAACTGATCCGTGATCAATCCGGATGCTTATTTCTTCGCCTTCTTGTCGGCTGCATGACCACGATAAGTACGGGTCAATGCAAACTCGCCAAGCTTGTGGCCAACCATCTGCTCGTTCACCAGAACCGGTACGTGCTGACGACCGTTGTGCACAGCAATGGTCAGACCGACCATGTCCGGCAGGATCATCGAGCGACGCGACCAAGTTTTGATCGGACGACGATTGTTGCTTTCTACCGCATCACGCACCTTCTTCAGCAGATGTGCATCAATGAACGGTCCCTTTTTGATTGAACGCGGCACGTTTCCGGCTCCTAATCAGTCAATTCGTTGATCAACGCTTACTTGCGCTGATGACGACGACGCACGATCAAATGATTCGTACGCTTGTTCTTACGGGTGCGGTAGCCCTTCGTCGGCGTACCCCACGGCGAAACCGGATGACGGCCACCCGAAGTACGGCCTTCACCACCACCATGCGGGTGATCAACCGGGTTCATTGCCACACCGCGAACGGTTGGACGAACCCCGCGCCAGCGCTTCGCACCAGCCTTACCGAGCTGACGCAAGCCATGCTCAGAATTACCCACTTCACCCAAGGTTGCGCGGCAATCCAGCGGCACTTTACGTACCTCACCAGAACGCAGACGCAACGTTGCGTAGTTACCTTCTTTCGCGACGAACTGCACGGACGCACCTGCAGAACGTGCCAATTGCGCACCACGGCCCGGCTTCATTTCGATGCAATGCACAGTCGAACCCACTGGGATCGAACGCAGCTGCATGCAGTTGCCGGCCTTAAACGGAGCACCGTTACCGGACAGCAGTTGGTCGCCAGCGCTCACACCCTTCGGCGCGATGATGTAACGACGCTCGCCGTCTGCGAACAACAACAACGCAAGGTGCGCAGTGCGGTTCGGGTCATATTCCAAACGCTCAACCTTGGCCGGAATTCCGTCCTTGTCACGCTTGAAATCAACAACGCGGTAATGCTGCTTGTGACCACCGCCCTTATGACGCGTGGTGATGCGGCCCGCATTGTTACGTCCACCCGTCTTGCTCTTCTTTTCGAGCAGCGAGCTGATCGGTGCACCCTTGTGCAGATCCGGGTTGCTTACCGCAACTACGTGGCGACGGCCCGCAGAGGTCGGCTTGCTCTTCTTGATTGCCATGTCCGTTTCCTTACAAACTCAACGCTACAAACCCGACTTACGCCGTGGTCGCCAGCTCAATTTGCTGGCCTTCTTGCAGGGTGACATACGCCTTCTTCCAATCGGAACGACGGCCGACGTGCGCGCCGAAACGCTTAGTCTTACCCTTCGTCAGAGCAGTGGTGACGCGATCAACTTTAACGTCGAACATCATTTCCACAGCGGAACGAATTTCCGGCTTGGTTGCATCACGCAGCACACGAAATACGTATTGACGCTCGCTATCAGCAGCCAACGCTTTTTCGGTAATGTGCGGCGCAAGAATAATCTTGTGCAGTCTTTCGCGACTCATGCGAAGCGCTCCTCGAGCTGCTTCAGAGCAGCTTCGGTCATCACAACGTGATCGAAGGCCATCAGACTGACCGGATCGATCGAAGTGGCATCCAACAGACCTACGTTCGGCAGGTTGCGGGTCGCCAAGTACAAGTTTTCAGTCAGATCGCCATCCACCAACAACACATTGGTCAGCTCCTGCTTGCTCAGCAGGTCAGCCAGCGGCTTGGTCTTCGGCGTGTCGACATTAAACGCATCAACAATGCGCAGACGATTCTGACGCAGCAATTCAGACAGGATGGAACGCATTGCAGCGCGGTACATCTTGCGGTTGACCTTCTGTTCATAGTTGCGCGGACGCGCAGCAAAGGTCACACCACCAGTACGCCACAACGGGCCACGCGTAGTACCTGCACGCGCACGACCGGATCCCTTCTGACGGAATGGCTTCGCACCACCGCCGGAAACATCGGAACGCGTCTTCTGCGCCTTGGTACCCGCACGGGCAGCAGCCTGATAGGCCACGACAACTTGGTGCACCAGCGACTCGTTGAAGTCGGCCGCAAAGGCCGCATCCGATACGGTCACGGTGGACTTGTCAGCGCCGGCGGCGAAATCACGCACGGTCAGGTCCATCTCTCAGTCTCCAAATAATCTCTTCGGTTTTTCCGAATCAGGCACGTGTAGACAGACGCACAATCACGTCGCCACCCTTCGCACCCGGTACCGCACCCTTGATCAAAATCAGGTTGCGATCTGCATCAACACGCACCACTTCAAGGTTGACGCTCGTCTTGCGTACGTCACCCATATGGCCGGCCATCTTCTTGCCCTTAAACACGCGCCCCGGGGTCTGGTTCTGACCAATGGAACCCGGCGCACGATGCGACAGCGAGTTACCATGCGTTGCGCGCTGTGCACGGAAGTTGTGTCGTTTGATCGCACCCTGGAAGCCTTTACCCTTCGAGGTACCAATCACGTCGACACGCTGGCCGACTTCAAAACGACTCAAATCAAATGCGCTTCCTGCTTCAACGCCATCCAACTCACCTGCATCCGCACGAAACTCGCGCACGATGCGGCCGGCTTCAACACCCGCCTTGGCAAAGTGACCCGCCATCGGCTTGGTCACGCGTGAAGCACGACGCGCACCGGTGGTCACCTGGACAGCGCTATAGCCATCGGTTTCTTCCGTACGCACCTGGGTCACACGGTTCGGGGTTACCTCAATCACGGTAACCGGAACACTATTGCCGTCTTCAGCGAAGACGCGGCTCATGCCCAATTTGCGGCCAATCAGTCCAATCGACATGGTTCGATCCTCTTAAATACGCTCGCTTACGACAGCTTGATCTGTACATCCACGCCAGCGGCGAGATCCAGCTTCATCAGCGCGTCAACCGTCTTATCGGTCGGGTCGACGATATCCATCAAACGCTTGTGGGTACGAATTTCGTACTGATCCCGCGCGTCCTTGTTTACGTGCGGAGAAATCAGCACGGTATAACGCTCTTTCTTTGTCGGCAGCGGAATCGGGCCGAGTACCGTCGCTCCAGTACGCTTGGCGGTCTGCACGATTTCGCGCGCAGACTGATCGATCAAACGATAGTCAAACGCCTTCAAGCGGATACGGATTTTCTGTCCAGCCATGATGCTCTCTCAGTATTCAGTTCAGTCCGCTTACGCGATGACCTTGCTCACGACGCCAGAGCCGACGGTGCGGCCGCCTTCACGA
>CAZZIQ010000010.1:0-31850 GCA_964654355.1 uncultured Piscirickettsiaceae bacterium | reverse complement strand
CCGGATTCTTCACATCCGTCGAGTCGTGATAGAAGGCCGCCATCGCACCGACCACACCGAGGGTAATCGCCATTGGGTGCGCATCATAGTGAAAGCCCTCGTAAAAACGACGCAGGGTTTCATGCACCATCGTATGTTCTTTAATGGTGCGTTCGAACTGAGCAAACTCTTCAGCGTTCGGCAGCTCGCCATGCAGGAGCAGATGGCAAACTTCGAGGTAGCTGCTGTATTCCGCCAACTGCTCGATCGGATAGCCGCGATAGAACAGCACGCCCTCATCCCCATCAATGTAGGTGATGGCGCTGCGGCAGCTGGCCGTGGACATGAAACCGGGGTCGAACGTGAACATGCCGGTCTGTCGATACAGATCGCGCACATCCAACACCGACGGCCCGTGACTACCTGGAATCAATGGCAGTGCGGTTTCCTGTCCGGTTGCCGGATCGACCAGCAACATCGTTTTTTCAGCCATACAGCCCTCCTCAGCCGTGTGAGCAGCGCATTGTAGCAGTGCCGCGGCTCGCCGCGCCCTGCCGCGAGCCGCGGCACTGACTATAATGAGGGGATGTCTGAAACTCGTGACCTCCCGTTTACCGCCCGAATCCCGACCCATTCACTCATGCGCGCATTGAGTGATGGGCGATTGTTTCGCCACGGCTTCTCGTTGCTCATTCGCCTCTTCGCGATTGTGCTCGCCATTGTTTTGGTCGGCGAGTCGATCGAAGTGTGGAAACAACATCAAGCCTCAGCACTGACCGCCGTTTCCACTGCCGTTCTAGTGGGCCTACAGGTTTTGGTGATTTTGGCAGCTTGGCTGGCACTGCACACGCTGGTGGTGCGCGCGCGGCAAGCGCGCGGGATCCATGACCATCAATACACGCTATTGCCATTGGCTAGCCTCATGCTGCGTTTGACCGGCGAACTGGCAGCGTTGTGCGTGCTCGCACGCAGCTGGATGGAAGGCCTGTTACAGGTTACCGACGGGCCCCGCCTGCACACGCTTGTACAGCTGCCGACGATGCCTGCGCTCACCCCGGATGTACTGCGTGAAGTGATGTTGCAGACCCACGCCGCCTGGGAATGGCTAGCGATTGGCCCAATCGCCGGGTTTGTAGTTCTGGCAGTGGCTTATTTACTAGCCGAGAGCCTGACGCTATTGATTGACCTCTCGCGCAACGTCCGCGGTCGGCCGTAACGCCAGAGCAGACTGACTAACCTTCTTGATCCCACAGCGGGGTTGCGCCCTGCTTACGCATCAACTCCAAAAAGGCTGCGTGCGCAGCTTGTTCTGCGGCAGATGCCTCAATCACTGGGAGTGGCGTTCGATTTGCAGCGGCACGACGAATACGGCTCACGCCCTTCTGCAAGTCTTCTTCTTCCTTACTCAACACCATGCCCACCTGACCACTGGTCATGGCCAAATACACCTCGGCCAGAATCTCGGCATCGAGCAAAGCGCCGTGCAATTCGCGATGGCTGTTGTCGATCCCTAAGCGGCGACACAACGCATCCAAATTATTCTTCTGCGCCGTAAACATGCGTCGTGCCATCTGCAAGGTGTCGGTCACACTGCAAATGGCATCCAGGCTTTCCGGCACACTAGCCGCACCCTGCAAGCGTTTGAGCTCGGCATTGAGAAAACCAACATCAAACGGTGCGTTGTGAATAATCAACTCTGCGCCCTGCACGAACTCTAGAAAGTCCGCAGCAATCTCGGCAAACACGGGCTTATCCGCAAGAAAGCTCGCACTAATGCCATGCACCGCCTCGGCGCCCGCATCAATGTCGCGTTCGGGTTGAATGTATTGGTGATAATGCCGGCCACTGAGGCGACGATTCACCAGCTCAACACAACCGATTTCAATGATGCGATGCCCATCGCGCACTTCTAGACCGGTGGTTTCTGTATCGAGAACAACTTGGCGCATTACATTTCTCTTGGTTGGCAATCTAATCCATTGGCTTCGCGGCGCGTTTGGCAGATGTTAGCCTGCCTGAGGCGGCCAAACCGTCGCGAAGGGGCCGTTCATCATTGGCTTGTCGTTGAGCCTTGTGCGTCCATTGCGGCATTGGCAAGCGCATCAGCCCGTTCATTCTCGGCATGGCCTTGGTGGCCACGCACCCAGTGCCACTCAATCTCATGCGGTTTGGCGGCCTCTAACAAACGTTGCCATAAATCTGCATTCTGCACCGGTTTCTTCGCTGCGGTTTTCCAGCCATTGCGCAACCAGCCCTGAATCCACTGGGTCATGCCATTGCGTACATACTGCGAATCGGTGGTGACCTGCACCTGCGCCGGGCGCTTGAGCGCCTCCAGCCCCGCAATCACAGCCATCAGCTCCATACGATTGTTGGTGGTGTGCTCAGCATAGCCATTGAGCTCACGCTCATGCCCTCCCCAGCGCAAGATCGTGCCCCACCCCCCCGGACCTGGATTGCCGCGGCAACCGCCGTCGCTGAACAGCTCCACAACACTGGCGGTCTCAATTACATCAGTCATAGGAATCCGGATCAGACATCGTATGCATGCGCGGCAGGGTACCGCTTTCCACCGCGCGCTGCCCAACCATGGCACCGACTGGGACCGAGCGCCGCGCCCAACGCGGACGAATGGGCGTCAACGGCAACACATGCTTGCGCGCGACCAAGCAATACCCCCCGGCAAAGGGCGCAAGATGGAGTCGGCGTAAGCCTGCCGCAATGACGCGCACTATGCCGCCCGCCGGGGTCGCGTTGATCGGCAGTTGATAGCCATAGTGACGCACCCGTAGCACCTCAAACCCCAATACGCTGCACCACTCGCGCAGTCGCCCTGCAGTCAACAAACGCGTACACCAGGGGTAACGCACCCGTCGCCGCGTCGCGATCTGCCACAAGCGCGACAGCACAATGCGCGCACCCCATAAACTCCACGGATTCCAGCCCAATACCACCACCACCCCGTCCGCGCGCAACACCCGATGCGCCTCGCGCAAGAGGCTGTGCGGATCCTCGGCATGGGCATAGGCATGCGGCAACACCACCGCCGTGAGCGTCTCGCTGGCCAGCGGCCACGCGGCGGCATCATTGCGCAGGGCAATCGGCGTGCCCGGCTCAATCTCATGCCCAAACTGGAAACCGTGCGCGATATCGACGGCCAGATCCTCGTGAAAGCCCGGATACGGCCCAAGCAGCGCCCAGTGCACGCCATAACTGCCCTGCAGGGCTTGCGACAGTACTGCACGCTCCTCGGTCAGTAAGTGCTGACCGAGTGCGCTTTGCCACCACTGACGCTGCGCGGCCGGCAAATCCAACGGCAAGGCCCGCAACGCACGACAGCCCCGCCGCCAGGCTGCCCATAACCGCGCCAAGAACCCGCTCGCTGGCGACGAAACTTGCTCCGCCGGCACTTGCCTCGCAGAATGGGCGCTGGAGTGTTTCTCGTGCTGCATTGTTTCTTTCTTCATATTGCCCGCCATTCTAGTCTGTCCAACGCGTCGCGCCGCGCCGCTCGGATCTTGTTTGGCATCCTTCTGCTCACTGGGGTGCAGCCGATTGCCTTCGCGCAATCGGGTGAAGGACTGACCACGCCGCCCGAACCTGCAATCTGGAGCCACCTAGTCAGCCGCTTCCAGATCGCCGACCGCCATCACCCGCGTCTGCTGCCGCATGTGCTCTGGTACAAAAATCATCCCGATTACTTAGAGCGCGCATTTGAACGTGCTCGTCCCTTCCTGCATTTCATTCTGACCGAGGTTGAACGGCGCGGACTCCCCGGCGAACTGGCGCTACTGCCGGTGGTGGAAAGCGCCTTCCGTCCCTACGCCTACTCCCATGGCAGCGCGGCGGGGTTGTGGCAGTTCATTCCCTCCACAGGGCGTTTGTATGGCCTGAAGATCAATTGGTGGTACGACGGCCGCCGCGATGTAGCCGCAAGCACACGCGCGGCACTCGAATTCTTAGATGACATGCATCGCGAATTCGGCGATTGGCCACTCGCCCTCGCGTCTTACAACACCGGCGCTGGGAATCTGAAAAAGCGCATGAAGCGCAATCGCGACGCGGGCAAGCCATTAGATTTCTGGTCGTTGGATCTGCCCAATGAAACCGAAGGCTATGTGCCACGCTTACTCGCGCTCGCGCAAATCTTGGAAGACCGCCAACGCCACGGTCTCACCCTACCCTACATCGCCGACCGTCCCGTGTTGTTGGAGGTGAATGCGGAAAGCCAGATCGATCTAACGCTGGCCGCGGAACTGGCGCAGATGGAGCTGGATGCGCTCTACGAACTCAACCCCGGCTATGACCGTTGGGCCACGCCCCCGAAAGGACCACATCGCTTCCTGCTGCCAATTGCGGTCGCCAGCCGCTTTCGTACCCAACTCGACGCAGTTCCGGCAAGGGAACGCGTGGAGTGGACGCGGTATGTGATTCAACCGGGGGACAGCCTTGGCGTCATCGCCCAACGCTTTGACACCACACCCGCAGCCATTCGCGCGGCAAATGATCTGCGCGGTAACCTCATTCGCGCGGGCGACCCGCTCATGATTCGTGTCGCACGCCGCGACAGCAGCGCGTATACGCAACATGCTGAAGCGCGCGAGGAACGCCTACTCAACCGTCCGCGCAGCGGTCAGCGAACCATTCATGAAGTGCAGAGCGGCCAGAGCCTATGGGACATCGCCCGCAACTATCGCGTGACCGTCAAAGAGGTTGCGCGCTGGAACGGCATGGCACCCAAGGATGTCCTGCGCGTCGGGCGCGAATTGGTGGTGTGGGTCCCCGACGAGCCAGCGCCTGAAATCGCCAGCCCCAGTGCACCCGAAATGCCCGATGTGCCACTGCAAAAGGTGCGTTACCAAGTCCGTAGCGGCGATAATCTATCGACCATAGCCGTACGCTTCCGCACCCGTGTGGATGACTTGATTGAACAAAACCAACTCAATCCCGATGCCTATCTGCAACCGGGGCAATGGCTGGAATTTGAAGTCGATCCACGCCAGAGTGCGCGCTAGCACCCTCCTCTTTTTTTTGGATGCCCATGACCACACCGTTGCGCACTGCGCTTGATCAACTGTTTCTGCTGCCTCTGCGTCTGCTACCGCAGCATGCGCTGTCACGTGGCGTACATTTTCTGACCCGCCGCCAAGGCTGGATCGGGCGCACACTCATTGCCCTGTTCTTGCGGAGCTATCGCGTGGCACTCGCTGAGGCACAACAACCAGACCCACGCCAATACGCCAGCTTTAATGCCTTCTTTACCCGCGCATTACGTCCGGACGCACGACGCTGGCCCTCCTCACCACGGCAACCGGGAAGCCCGGTAGATGGCGCGGTGTCAGCGCATGGTCCGATCAAACAGGATCAAGTCCTTCAAGCCAAGGGCCATCATTACAGCGTGACCACGCTCCTCGGTGGCGACGCACGCCATGCCGCCGCCTTTCAAGATGGACACTTTCTCACGCTCTATTTGTCCCCGCGCGACTATCACCGTATTCACATGCCCATGGCTGGAACGCTGACCCATGTGATTCATGTGCCCGGTCGTTTGTATCCGGTAAATCGACCGGCCGTTCGCTCCCTACCTGGCGTGTTTGCCCGCAATGAACGCGTAGTGTGTCTGTTTGAAAGCGAACAAGGCCCCTTCGCTATGATTCTGGTAGGCGCGTTGTTTGTTGGCAGTATCGAACTCGAAGGCCTTGGTGAAATTACGCCGCCTGCTGGACGCAACGTAGAGACTCTAGACTTGCGTGGCAGCAAACTGGAACAACGCAGCTATGCACGCGGCGAAGAACTGGGACGCTTCAATATGGGCTCCACCGTCATTCTGCTCACTAACAAATCGGGTCCACGCGCGCGCAAATCTTTGCGCACCGACCAAGCCGTGCGCCTTGGCGAAGAATTGTTTGAATGGATTTTTGACTAATCCGCTATCGCAAACGCGACCACGTCACGCATCTGCTGCGCACCTGTCAGCACCATCAATAGACGATCGATACCGAGCGCTACACCACAACAGGCGGGAAGGCCGGCATCCAATGCGTCTAAGAATGCCTCATCCACGTTGACCGGGCGCGCTTCACGCTTACGCTGAGCAAGCTCTGCGGAAAATCGCGCACGCTGCTCAACGGGATCGCGTAATTCGTCATAGCCATTGGCCAACTCAATTCCATCTACATACAACTCAAAGCGCAACGCGAGCTCAGGATGCGCAGGATCCAACCGCGCCAATGCCGCTTGCTGGGCCGGCCATGCCGTAATCAAGACTGCACCTTCCGTACGCAATGCAGGCTCCAACACCTGCGCTTGCAACAAATGCAGCCAAGGCAAAGGCTCCTCACCCAAGTCTTCGACCAGATCTATCCCGTGTGCAGAAGCCGCAGCACGCAACACGGAGGAATCGGCATGTAGCACATCTTCAATGCCCACCCAACGCGCAAAAGCTTGTTGATACGTCACCCGCTGAACAGGACGCTCAAGGCCCACATGGCGCAAAAGAGCGACGACCTCATCCATCAATCCCTCAAGCGTGAAGCCGGGGCGATACCATTCCAACAACACAAACTCGGGTTGATGATAGCGACCACTCGGCTCATCACGGAACACGTGCCCCAACTGATAAATCGGCCCACTGCCGGCAGCCAATAAACGTTTGTGAAATAACTCCGGCGATGTCTGCAAATAATGTTGGCCAGCTACCGCACTCAGGCGCACAGGGACGGAGTCTATGTTGAGGTCAGGAACCGTACCGCGATTGAGTATGGGCACATCCACTTCGAGCACCGCACGCCGTGTAAAGAACTCACGAATCGCCGCGTACAAGCACGCGCGCGCCTGGAGCATCTCCTGCGTCGCACTCGGCTGCCAGATGATTGATTCAGACATCGTCCACACCCCCGATCCCCCAAACAAAAACGCCCGCAACTGCGGGCGAATTTGGAGCGACCCAGGTCTTAGTCTTTGGCACGCGACAAGTATTCACTGGTGCGCGTATCCACACGAATGACATCGCCCACATCCAAGAACAATGGCACACGCACAACGGCACCGGTTTCTAAGGTGGCGGGCTTGGTACCACCCGTTGCCGTGTCGCCACGCACCCCCGGATCGGTCTCAGTAATGGCAAGACTGACATGGTTCGGCGGAGAGACCGAGATTGGCACGCCATTCCACAAGGTCAACGTCACCATCTCCTGCCCCTTCAACCACTTCAGCGCATCGCCCATCGCGGTCTCATCCGCTGCAATCTGCTCAAAGCTCTCTGGGTGCATAAAGTGAAACAACTCGCCGTCGCTATAGGAGTACTGGTATTCCGTATCCATGACGTCGGCCGCTTCAACGCTATCTCCTGACTTGAAGGTCTTTTCCAGCACACGACCGGTCTTTAAGTTACGCAGTCTGACACGACTGAACGCCTGGCCCTTACCCGGCTTGACGAATTCATTTTCGACGATGGTGCAAGGATCGCCATCCAGCAACACCTTCACGCCACTCTTGAATTCGCTGGTACTGATCGTCGCCATATCGTTCTCTCTATCGTCTCGTTGAAATACCGGCTTGCCGCGAAGCACGCAGCAGGGAAAAATGGCCGGCCATGATACCCGCAACGCCACTCCCGACACCAGACTGGCAGTCCATCCTGGCCGCAGCCGTTCGAGATCCACTTGAACTATTGGACCAGCTCGGCCTTACCCAGCATCCGGCACTGGATACAGATTTCGACCCAAGCTTTCCCTTGCGTGCGCCGGCACCCTGGATCGCACGCATGCAATACGGTAATCCGAACGACCCACTGTTGCTGCAAACCCTGCCGCTGCGGAGTGAGTTGGATCCTGTTGTGGGCTTCAGCGCCGATCCGGTTGGCGACCTCGATGCGGCACGTGGACATGGCTTGTTGCAAAAGTACCATGGCCGGGCATTGCTGCTGACCACCGCCGCCTGCGCGATTCATTGCCGCTACTGTTTTCGCCGCGCCTTTCCTTATCAGGACTACAGCCTAAGTCCGCAAACACTAAACGACTTACACGCCGAGTTGTACGCGGATCCCAGCCTGCATGAATTGATCTTGAGTGGTGGCGACCCGCTCGCCTTATCCACGTCACGCCTACACAAACTGATTGAAGCGCTCCACGGCGTGCCCCATTTGCAAACCTTACGAATGCACACTCGCCTGCCCGTAGTCCTTCCACAACGCATCGATGCCGAACTGATGCAACTGCTCGAACAGGCGAGCCGACGTTGGCGTGTGGTGATGGTTTTGCATGTGAATCATGCGCAAGAAATCGATCAGATCTTTGCTGACGCGGTGCATACCTTGCGCCAGCTACCCATCACTCTACTCAATCAAACTGTGCTGTTGCGCGGCATCAATGACAAACCTGAATCACTGATCGAGCTCTCACATTCCTTACACCGACAGCATGTACTGCCCTATTACCTACATCAGTTGGATCAGGTGACCGGCGCCGCACATTTTGCGGTACCCGATACAGAAGCACAGGCCCTGCATCGTGAAATGCGCAGCCAACTGCCTGGGTATCTGGTGCCCAGATTAGTACGCGAAGTCGCGGGCGCTACCAACAAAACGCCACTCTGATGAGAACAAAACGGAATCAGCGTGCAACTTGTGCGCGCAAATATTCGCGAAACGCAGTGCCCATTTCGGGGTGACGCAAACCCAACTCAACGGTCGCTTCAAGAAAACCAAGCTTGCTGCCACAATCAAAACGACGCCCACGAAAGCGATGCGTAAACACCGACTCTTCCCGCATCAAAGCAACAATCGCGTCGGTAAGCTGAATCTCGCCACCCGCACCACGTGGTGTAGTTTTAAGATGATGAAAAACGCGTGGACTCAGCACATAGCGCCCGACCACCGCCAACGTTGATCGCGCCTCGCTCGGCTTCGGTTTCTCCACCAACTGAGTCACTTTGCCAAGGGTGTCTCCCAAGGTATCCACATTGGCGATGCCATAACGATCGGTTTCAGACGGATCGACGTCTTCCACACCCAACACCGACCCCCCCTGCGCGGCATAGACCTCGATCATTTCTGAAGTGGCCCCACGACCGTCTTCGCAGGTAATCAGGTCATCCGCCAGCAATACGGCGAATGGATCATCGCCAACGATCGGTGCTGCACAGAGAACGGCATGCCCTAAGCCAAGCGGTTCTGGCTGACGCACATACACACACGTGACACCCTCGGGGACGGTGTCACGCACCATCTTCAAAAGTGCATCTTTGCCCTTGGCCATCAACGCACCTTCAAGCTCACGGTTACGATCAAAGTGGTCTTCAATCGCACGCTTGTTCGCACTGGTAACAAAAATCAGTTCCTTGATGCCTGCTGCAACGGCTTCTTCTACGGCATATTGAATCAGCGGTTTGTCCACCACCGTCAGCATCTCTTTCGGATTGGCTTTGGTTGCCGGCAAGAACCGCGTACCCAATCCAGCAACAGGAAAAACAGCTTTCGTGATTGTGGTCATGTCACTTGCTCTTCTTTAGATGTTTGATCATGCGCTTACGCTTGTGTTCTTGGCGCGGCGTCAGTGTATTGCGTCGACCCGCAAAGGGATTATCCCCGGTACGAAAATCAAGCCGCACCGGCGTTCCTTCCAGACCTAGCGCCTTGCGAAACTGATTACTCAGATAACGACGATAGCTATCTGGCAGATACTGCGTCTGATTGCCATGAACAATGAAACGCGGTGGATTGTGCCCACCTTGATGGGCATAGCGCAATTTAATCCGACGTCCCTGAATGGCCGGTGGTGGATGCGCACGGACTGCATCCTCCAAAATCCGATTCACCACCGGAGTCGACACGCGCAGGCTGGCAGATCGCCACGCGCGCTGCACCGAGCCCATTAAATCGCGAATCCCACTGCCATGCAGGGCAGAGATGCGATGCACGGAAGCATAGTCAAGATAAGGCAAGCGGCGATCGAACTGTTGCTGCACCCATTCGCGCGCATCCACTTCCATGCCATCCCATTTGTTCAACGCCAATACCAGGGCACGCCCGGACTCCACCACATGACCGAGCAGACTGGAGTCTTGATCCGTCACACCTTCCCGCGCATCAATCACATAAATGATCACATTGGCCCGCTGCATTGCTTCCAGCGCTTTAATCACGCTGAACTTCTCAATTGCATCCTGCACGCGCGCACGGCGACGCACGCCTGCGGTGTCAATCAAACGATAGTCATGGCCATCTTGTGAAAACGGGATTTCAATCGTGTCACGGGTCGTGCCGGGAAGGTCACTGGCAACCACACGCTCCTCACCCAATAATCGATTAACTAGCGTGGATTTACCGACATTTGGGCGACCTAAGACGGCAACTGCAATGGGTCCCTCAGGAATAATTTCATGCTCTGGGCGCTCCTCATCCTCCGCGATGCCATCCTCCGAATCGAACGCAGTGAAATCTTCCTCGGTGAACGCCTCTTCCGCAAAAAATGCCGCCTCTTCTTCCGCACGTTGGGCTTCTTCTGCGGCCTGAGCGATGGCCTGGAAATCAACACCAAGCGCCGTCAGGATGGTCTCCAGCATGATATGAATCCGCTGCCCATGCGCGGATGAAATCGCCAAAGGTTCTCCCAATCCGAGCGCATAGAACTCTGCAGTGACGAGCTCACTGGCCTGGCCCTCAGCCTTGTTAACAATGAGCCAAACGCGTTTTCCGCCACCTCGTAGGCGCGTTGCAATCTCTTCATCCGCAGCGGTTGGTCCTGATCGTCCATCCACCAAAAACAACACCGCATCGGCTTCTTCAACCGCACGCCATGCTTGCTTGGCAGTGAGCGCATCGACCCCTGCAGCATCATCCATGAGGCCGCCAGTATCAATCACGGTATAGGCCTGGCCCTCGAACTCAGCAAGGCCATATTTTCGATCGCGCGTCAGCCCCGGAAAATCCGCAACCAAGGCATCACGACTGTGCGTTAGGCGATTGAATAAGGTCGACTTCCCGACATTGGGTCGCCCGACCAAAGCGAGCACAGGTTGCATAAAAATGTACTCAGCAAAACCTTAGCGTGCGCGCAAGGCCTGCAGGGTTCCCTTGTGTCCGTACAGCACCAGGCTATCCCCGAACTGGACCGGCTCCGCTGCCAGCGCACCATCTGCAGCACGCACACGCGCTTGAATCGAACCATCCTGCAAATCTAACCAGTGAACCCAGCCCTCGAAATCTGCGACCACTAAGGAACGACCCACAATCTGTGGACGTGACAAGGCACGATGCAACAAAGCATCCTGCTTCCATAGTGCGGTACCCGTGTCACGCGCAAAGGCAAAAACCTGACTCTCCGTATCGACAGCCACGAGCAGATTTCCCACAACATCAATACCCGCCAACGAAGAGAACTCACGCTTCCACAATGACTCACCGCTATCCCGGCGCAGCAAGGCTAAGTTGCCTTGATAGCTGACGGCATGCACGACGTCGCCAAAAACCTGTGGCATCGCATCCACATCAACCATACGTTCAACTTCGGTACGGCCACGCGCAGGTGCAACCGTGTGGTTCCAACGTTCGCGACCATCCTCGAGCCCAAGTGCCACCACTCGACCATTATCGAGACCGAGCAACACCTGATCTTGATCCAACACAGGCGAGCCATATCCATGCACGGACAACACCGGCACGCTACGGTCATCAATCCAGCGGCGAGTTCCATCTTGTACGCTCAAGGCTTGCGTACGCCCATCCAGCGTACGCACAACCACCATAGAGTCCGTGACCAAAGCAGGCGCCAAGGCAATGCTGCTTAGATCCGCTTTCCAACGCAGTTTTCCGTCACTGGCTTCCAGCGCTAGCAACTTGCCATCCGCGGTCGCAACCGTGACCAAGTCCTTCGATGCACCAGGACCCGTCGTCACCGTCTGTTCGGCACGTACTTGCCACAGCAACGTTCCAGATGCATCGACGGCAGCAACAGTGCCGTCCTCTGCCGCAACCACGATCCGGCCCTGTGCCAAGGCAGGACGCAACTGCATCACCGCCTCATCGGTGCCATTGCCAATGCGTAGCGACCAACGCTGCGTCGGAGTGAAGGCATTGTCGATCTTGGTCAACTCGGCGGGCTCGCGTGTTCCATCGCTACTGCCTCCAAACCAACCGCCCACCGTATCCCCTACGGAGGAACAACCCGTCAAACCCAGTGCAGCTCCCAACAGCCAGCCAAACCGATACGTATGCGCCTTCACGAACTTACTCCGCTTGTTTTTGCGCTAGGCGCTCAATACGACTTGCCGCTGCTTCATCGCCACGTGTGCGCGCTGCTTCGAATGCGCTTTGATAAAACGCGCGCGCTGTCGTGAGATCGCCTTGGCTGGCCGCGACATCACCTTGGAGCTCAGCACGTGCCGCAGTAAATGCCGAGCTCCATGCGCCCTCGCTCAGAATCTGCTGGGCCACCTCTGCAGCATTGGCTTCCAATTCCAGCGCGGCCCATTGCAAGCGCGCAAGCTGTGCATAGGTTGACTCTCCGGCAACGGCTTGTTGCAACAGCGCACGCGCCTGCTCCAATTCGCCCGCGCGCTGCGCTTCTGCTGCTTGAGTCAACACCGCCGCCGCCCCAGCACCGAGCGCGACATCAACGTCCGCTTGCGGCGATAACACACCTTGCTGGGCCTGCTGGAACTGCAGAGTTACCGCTTCCATCCGGTCGCCTTGCCATTGATTCCACACATTCCAACCGAGCAGGCCGCCACCACCGAGCAGCACGCCCACAATGATGGCCATACCGTTTTCCTGCCACCATTTACGCAGGCGTTCAATGTCATCACGATCGGTCGATTGATATTCCATAACTCACTCTTTTTTATCCAAGAGAATTTTCATTGAGAAGCATCTGCTTCAACCAGACGGAAAGCTGATTCAATTCATGAACCGTTTGCTCGGCCTGTCCACGCAGATCTTTCACTGCAATCTGTCCGCGCGCCAATTCATCTTCACCAAGCACCAGCGCGTAACGAGCACCAGAGCGATCCGCGCGCTTGAATTGTGCCTTGAAGCTGCCGCTGCCGGCGTTCGTCTGCAAACGAATCCCCGGCACCTCATCACGTAGGCGCTCAGCCAACGCAAGACAGGCTTGCTCGGGCTCTGCCCCCATCGCAATGAGGTAGGCATGGGGCACCTGCGCAGGTTGCGCTAAGGCCAAGTCTTCAAGCAACGCAACCAAGCGCTCAAGTCCCATCGCAAAGCCAACTGCCGGCGTTGCGGGCCCACCCAATTGCTCAATCAGGCCGTCATAACGACCTCCCGCACAGACCGTACCCTGCGCCCCGAGCTGCGTCGTGACCCATTCGAATACGGTGCGTCCGTAGTAATCCAAACCGCGCACCAAGCGTGGGTTCAGCGTATAGGCAATGCCCATGGCATCCAAACGCACGCACAAGCCAGCGAAATGATCTGCGGATTCGGCATCCAGGTGATCCACCAACTGCGGCGCCTGTGCAATCAAATCCGCCATGGCCGGATTTTTACTATCCAAAATTCGCAAGGGATTGCTCTGCAGGCGGCGCTGACTATCTTCATCCAGCTGATCTGCATGCGCAGAAAAGTAATCCACCAAAATGTTACGGTAGGCAGCACGCGCCGCACTGGAGCCTAGGCTGTTCAACTGCAACTCCAAGGCGTTCAACCCCAAGCGTTGCCACAGCCGCGCGGTCATCGCGATTTGTTCCGCATCAATATCGGGGCCCGACTGGCCATAGGCCTCCACGCCGAACTGATGGAACTGACGATAACGCCCTTTTTGCGGACGCTCATGGCGGAACATCGGTCCGAGGTACCAAAGTCGTTGCGGTAAAGCCAACAAGCCATTTTGCATGGCCGCACGCGCACACCCTGCCGTACCCTCAGGACGCAAAGTCAGGCTGTCGCCGTTGCGATCGTCGAAGGTGTACATTTCCTTCTCGACGATGTCCGTAACCTCGCCAATCGAACGCTTAAACAACTCGGTTTTTTCAACAATCGGGAAACGGATCTCGTCATAGGTGTATTGCGCGGTCAATTCACGCAAGGCCTGTTCGAGCTGCTGCCAGATATGGATCTGATTCGGCAGCAGATCATTCATTCCGCGCACAGACTGCAGTCGCTCACTCATTCAACATGCTCCGTATTTCGCGCAGCAATTTTGGCTCGAATCTCTCGCTCTAAAACATCCACCATGTCTTCATTCGTTGTCTTAAACGCAGGCTTTCCATCCAGATAAACTAGATTAGGCTGCCCACCAGTCAAACCCACGGCAACCTCACGTGCCTCACCCGGCCCATTCACCACGCAGCCGATCACCGCCACATCTAAAGGCTCGAGAATGTCCTCGAGGCGCTCCTCCAGTGCATTCACCGTTGCCACCACATCAAAGTTCTGACGTGAACAAGATGGACATGCAATCAAATTGATGCCCTTCTTGCGCAAATGCAGCGACTTTAAAATATCAAAACCTACTTTGATTTCTTCAACGGGATCGGCAGCTAAGGACACTCGAATCGTGTCACCAATGCCTTCGCTGAGCAGCATGCCAATACCGATCGCCGACTTCACTGCACCACTACGCGCACCACCGGCCTCTGTAATTCCAAGATGCAACGGCTGCTCAATCTGGTTTGCGAGCAGGCGGTAGGCGCCGACGGTCATGAACACGTCCGAGGCTTTCAAACTTACTTTGAAGTCAGGAAAGTTGAGTCGATCTAAAATCTCGACATGACGGAGCGCCGACTCCACTAAAGCCTCGGGAGTGGGCTCACCATATTTCTTCTGCAAGTCTTTTTCTAACGAACCCGCATTCACGCCAATCCGAATGGGGATATTACGATCGCGCGCGGCCTCAACCACCGCGCGTATCCGGTCTTCTCGGCCGATATTGCCCGGGTTAATGCGCAAACAATCCGCACCTAACTCCGCGACTCGCAGGGCGATTCGATAATCAAAGTGGATGTCGGCAATCAAGGGTACGGGGCTCTGTGCACGAATCTGACCGAATGCCTCCGCCGCATCCAAATCCGGCACGGATACCCGCACCAAATCCGCACCGGCATTCGCGAGGGCCTGAATTTGCGCCAGCGTTGCTGCCACCTCTGTGGTCTCGGTGTTGGTCATGCTTTGCACGGAGATGGGTGCATCACCCCCAATCTTTATCCCACCGACAAAGACAGGACGCGAGACACGACGCACGATGGGTGAGGCCTGATGCATCACTACTGCGCCGTGGGCGCACCCAACTGGAAACGCGCGATGTTGTTATCCGTGATGTCATTCAAGTGGTCATATTCCTGATCATTGAAATAGACACGCACGTACACAGCATTGCCCAAAGTCACTCGGAACGGCAGCACACCCTCATAGCGATTGGTGCTGCCCGCTTCGACCGTACGTTTTTCTAAAACACGGCCCAGACCATCTTCAACCTGTGTCCAGGAACGATCGGTAAACTCGAGACGCAGCGTGCCGCGTGGCAGAGCTGCTTGCGTAGTCGCAGTAGATTGAGCGGCCATTTCAGCTGCAACAGGCGCAGCCGTAACCTTCGGATCCGCAACCTCGTTTGTGACGGACGCAGACGCTGGTTCAGGCGTAATCATCGTTACATCCTGCGTCGCTTCTACAGCTGCCGGCGGCGCTGAAGGAGGCTGCGAAGATGTGAGGGATGGTGAGGATGGCTGCAGCAAAAACACGACCCCGAGCACAACCAGAACGATCCCAAGCCAGAGCAACCAACGCGGATTAAACCAAGGCCGAATCGATGCTCCAGCCACACCTCGCAAGGCCCCAGTCCCGCGACGCTTACTTGGAAGCGAAGTGTCCAAGCCCATCTGCGCAACCTCGTCCAGCCAGGCCTGCAAACGCGGCTCCTCTGGATTCAACAAACGCACATAGTTTCGTGCATAACCACGTAGATACACCATCGGCGTCCCAGCGCATGCGTAGTCGTCCGCTTCAAGCGCTTCAATCACTGCGCAGCGCACATGCAATTTTTCACATACGACCTGTACGTCCAACTGCAGCGCTTCACGCTGCATACGCAACCGCCGCCCCAGGGACTCAACGACGACAGGCTCGCCATCCACAGCACCCTCAGCCTCGGCCTGAGCGAGGAGCACACTACGATGCATGCGTACCCCCAACATCAGGGTGACACCTCGAGCGTGGTTGTTTGTGCTTGCACGTCACTGGCATTTTTATGCAATGCACTCAACGCGGAGGCCGCACGTCCAGATTGGGGATCACGCTGCAAGGCCTGCTGCAGATAATCCGTGGCCTGCTCATACGCACCTGCTCGCGACGCACAAATACCCGCATTGGTCAGGGCCATCGCTGGCGTCACATAAAGCGGATCTTGGGCGGCACGCAAGAACGCAGCTTCTGCCGCTGCATACTCTTGCCGACGACACAGATACACACCATATGCATTCTGTAGCTCGGGATCCTGTGGTGCATAGCGCAAGGCCTTTTGATAGGCCTGCCCCGCCAATTCGTCCTGACCCAAGGCAATACGAATCAAGGCCAGCGTTGCATAGGCCGGCGCATAGTACGGATCGGCGGCAACCGCCTGCTCTGCCTTATCCAACGCCAAGGCATAACGATTTTCCTGCAGATAGGCGGCAGCAAGGCGCGCTTGAATCTCAGCGAGGTTGTGCTGGGCATCTCCCGCTGGGGAAGTCGGCGCGACGCTACACGCCGTCAACAGCACTAGGCTGATTGGTAACAGCAGCCGTACCATTTCAGTGGCCCGCCGCACAGAAGGAATCCACATCTGCTGCAACCTGTGCAGCAGAAAGATCTGTCAGCAATGCCGCACGATGACGCTCGCTACGCTTGGTACGATCTGCAACCTGCCCTGCCAACTGACCGCAGGCTGCTTCAATATCTTCCCCGCGCGTCTTTCGCGTCACCGTCGTCAAACCGCCCTGCATCAGAATGTCACGGAATTGATTAATGCGGCGTAGGCTTGAGGTCTGGTAGCCTGATCCTGCAAATGGATTAAACGGAATGAGGTTGATCTTACTCGGCACACCCCGCAACACATGCAGCAATGCCCGCGCATGCTCGGGGCGATCATTGACCCCATCCAACATCACATACTCGAAGGTAATACGGCGGCGCGCCTCAGCGTCGGTGTAGCGCTTACACGCTGCCAACAATTCCTTGAGTGGATATTTTCGATTGAGCGGAACCAGTTCATCGCGCAAAGCATCGTTTGGCGCATGCAGCGAAACCGCAAGACTCACGCCGCCACCTTCTTCGCGCAAACGATCCATCATCGGCACGACACCCGCAGTACTCAAAGTGACGCGGCGACGCGACAATCCATAACCAAGGTCATCCGTCATGATGCTGATCGCTTCCACCACCGCATCAAAGTTCATCAAGGGCTCGCCCATTCCCATTAACACGACATTGGTGACTGGACGCTGCAGAGGACTCACCCAACCACCGAGTGTGCGCGTGGCGATGCGCATCTGCCCAATAATCTCTGCAGCGGTGAGGTTGCGCGAAAAGCCCTGGCGCGCGGTATGACAGAACGAGCAGCTCAACGAGCAACCCGCCTGAGAAGAAATACACAGAGTGCCGCGATCAGTTTCGGGAATGAATACCGTTTCAATGTGATTGCCATCCGCAAGCCGCAAGAGCCATTTGCGCGTGCCATCGGCCGCCAAACGATCCGTCACAACTTCTGGGTCAGCAATCGCGGTGTCTTCCGCCAAGCGCGCACGCAGCACTTTAGAAAGATTGGTCATCGTGTCAAAGTTGATTGCATCTTGCTGATGCACCCACTTCAACACCTGACCTGCACGGAAGCGCTGCTCGCCGTGCGCAACAAACCAATCTTCCAGCCGTGCCCGACTAAAGCCGACCAAATTCGGTCGCACTGGAGTCAGACTTGCGGCAGGAAGCAGGTTGTCAGACATGCCCTCAGCGTGTGCGTGCGCAAACGCCCTCAGGGAAGAAGAAGTTGATTTCAACCGCAGCGGTTTCCGGCGCGTCCGAACCATGAACGGCATTCTCATCAACCGTTTGCGCGAAGTCAGCACGAATCGTGCCCGGCGCTGCGTCTTTCGGATTGGTCGCGCCCATTACTTCACGGTTCTTAGCAATCGCACCTTCACCTTCCAGTACTTGCACCATCACTGGGCCCGAGGTCATGAACGCCACCAAATCCTTATAGAACGGACGCTCTTTGTGCACCGCATAGAATTCGCCCGCCTGCTCTGCGGAGAGATGCACCATCTTGGCGGCAACAATACGCAGACCTGCAGCTTCAAAGCGGCTGTAGATCTGACCAATCACGTTCTTAGCAACGGCATCCGGCTTGATGATGGAAAAGGTACGTTCAACGGCCATGTGCAAACTCCAGTCAGTAAAAATTAGAGCGGACGCATCCCTGCGACCGCCAGACAACGAAACAGGCCGAGGGCCCAGATGAGCCGATCAGCCTGTTAAAAAAGGATTGCAAAGGATAGCCGCCGGGCCCGCCAGCGGCAATGATTCCGGGGAGTTTCGAGGACTTAGGCGGCCTCTTCGATCCACGCCATTTGGATGGCCTCGAGCACCTTTTCACCCGAGCGCTCGGGATCGTCGGCAAAATCCTCCAATTCCAGCACCCAACGGTGCAGATCGACGAAATTTACGTACTGCGGATCAACATCCGGGTGTTTTTCATATAACTCAATCGCGATGTCCAGCACATCCGTCCATTTCAGTGCCATATCAATGATGCCCCTCGCTAACCATGTTGATCGTGTACTTCGGGATCTCAACCACTAGATCTTTGTCTTTGACCACGGCCTGACAGCCCAAACGTGAGTCGGGATCTAGGCCCCAGGCTTTGTCGAGCAAATCTTCTTCCGTCTCTTCAGCCTCGGCCAGTGACTCACCACCTTCACGCACATACACGTGACAGGTCGTACAGGCACAGCTTTTTTCGCAGGCATGCTCGAGTGGAATGTCGCTCGCCAATAAGGCGTCGAGCACCGTGGTCCCCGTGGTGGTTTCCAACACCGCGCCATCCGGACAAAGCTCTTCGTGGGGCAACACAATAATTTGGGGCATGCTGTGCTCCGTTACGTTTCAAATTCTTCAACACGATGGCCGGCCAAAGCACGGCGTACACCGGCATTCATGCGTCGTGCCGCAAACTCTTCGCTCGCCTTTTCGAGGGCCTCACGCGCATGCTCAATCGTGGCTTGCGAACCCGATTCAAGCACATCACGTACACCCCTAATCGCAGCGTCCAACAGCACGCGCTCTTCTGAATTCAACAAATCCGCATCAACAAGCAAAGCGGCCTCAACAGCCTCGACGCTGCGACGCGCTTCCACTTGCGCCTCGCGCAACTGGCGCACATCGCGGTCCTCATCGGCATTAGCCCAAGATTCACGCAACATACGCTCGATATCTTGCTCACCCAAGCCGTAGCTGGGCTGCACCTCAATCTGCGCTTGCACACCACTACTCAGCTCTTGTGCATTGACAGAGAGCAAGCCGTCGGCATCGACTTGAAAGGTGACACGAATGCGCGCCGCACCGGCCACCATCGGTGGAATGCCGCGCAACTCAAACCGAGCCAGCGATCGGTTCGCATCGACAGTCTCACGCTCACCCTGCAAGACATGAATTGCCATCGCGGTCTGACCATCCTTAAATGTGGTGAATTCTTGTGCGCGCGCAACCGGCAAAGTCGTGTTACGCGGAATCACCTTTTCCACCAAGCCACCCATGGTTTCCAGCCCAAGGGACAAAGGGATGACATCCAGCAACAACATGTCCGCATCCGGCTTATTGCCAACCAGAATGTCGGCTTGCAAGGCCGCACCCAGCGCAACCACCTGATCTGGATCAATATCTGCAAGTGGCGCGCGACCAAAAAATTGTTCCACCTGGGCGCGCACCGCCGGCACCCGGGTCGATCCGCCCACCAGAACAACCTCGTCCACCTCGGCCGTCTTTATTCCGGCATCGCGCAGGGCGCGCCGTACGCTCGTCAGACTACGTGCAATGATGGGCTCAACCAGCACATCAAACTGCACTCGCGACAAACTCCCATTCCAGCAGCTTCCATCCGGGCGCTGCACCTCAACCGTAACCTGATCGCGTTCCGTAAGCGCCTCTTTCACATCGCGGGCTTGTTCGCGCAGTGCGCGCAAACGGCCCGCATCCTTCATGCCTTGCAACTCCGCCTGCTGCATCAACCAGTCGGCTAGCGCATGATCCATATCATCACCACCCAAGGCCGTATCCCCAGCGGTCGCCAACACCTCAAAGACCCCACGATGCAAACGCAGGATCGAGATATCAAAGGTTCCACCGCCAAGATCGTAGATGGCGTGCACACCCTCCGGACGGCGATCAAGACCATACGCAACCGCAGCCGCCGTGGGCTCATTCAATAAACGCAAGACTTTGAGCCCTGCAAGACGCGCAGCATCCTTGGTCGCTTGGCGCTGTGCGTCATCAAAGTAGGCTGGCACAGTAATAACCACACCTTCCAGCTCGCCACCCAGCGCCCTTTCCGCGCGCATGCGCAGTGCTTTCAAAATCTCGGCAGAAACTTCGATCGGCGTCACTGCGCCCGCTGCGGTCACAATGCGTGGCACACCATCAGCTTGTTCAGGCGCCAGCACAAACGGAAGTTGTCCGGCAAAGGTCTGCGCTTCATGCGCATTTCGTCCCATCAAACGCTTGATAGAAGCCAAGGTGTTGTGGGGATCCGCTGCCGCATGAGCTCGCGCCGCCTTGCCGACTACAGGCGCACCATCTTTTGCATAGAACACAACGGAAGGCAGGATCATCTCACCCGCATCATCCGCTAGCGTCTGCGCTTCAGCGCTGCGCACCGCGGCGACTAAGGAATGCGTGGTTCCCAAGTCGATGCCAATGGCAAGTCGATGTTGGTGCGGCGCAGTGGTCTGACCCGGCTCAGCGATTTGCAATAAGGCCATCAGAACTGCTCCAAGGCCTGCTCAGCTTGCTGCTGCAAACGCTGAAAGAACTGCATGCGCTGCGCGGTAATGATTGCGGCGGCCGGTTCTTGTTGCAGCTGCTGCATAAAATGCGCACCCTCTTGATCAAGAGTTTGCTGCATGCGCGCTGCGAATTGATCCAGACGCCCTTCATCTTCCGACGCCTCATCCAATTCTTCGCGCAATTCCAATTGTTGCATCAAAAACTCAGCATCATTCATAGTCTGCGCTTCGTTGGGTCGCGCAACCGCATTCAATTCCAATAAATACAGGGCCCGCGCCACTGGATCGCGCAACACGCGATAACCCTCATTGACTTGCGAGGCCAACTCAAGGGAAAGCCGACGCTCTTGACTCGAGGCATGCGCAAAGCGATCTGGATGAACCTCACGCTGCAGCTCACGATAGCGCGCTGACAAATGTTGACCATCGATCTGCCAAGAAACCGGCAGATCAAATAACTCAAAATGGTTACGCATCAGTCGTGCGGGATTAGATCCGCCAATCAGATGTTGAAGCTCTCGCCACAACCACACTCATTCTTGACGTTGGGATTATTGAACTTGAAACCCTCGTTCAAGCCCTCCTTCCCATAATCAAGCTCGGTGCCTTCCAGGTACACAAGGCTTTTCGGGTCGACAAAAACCTTCACGCCTTTGTCTTCATAGACGTTA
The DNA here is from genome assembly GCA_964654355.1 of uncultured Piscirickettsiaceae bacterium. GTDB lineage: Bacteria > Pseudomonadota > Gammaproteobacteria > CAZZIQ01. The sequence continues at coordinate 10,218 of CAZZIQ010000010.1, read as the reverse complement.
TCTTCTGGGCCCGCCGCATCGACAAACTCAAGAACATAAGCCATCCCCGAACAACCTGAGGTACGCACACCCAAGCGCAGGCCTTCACCCTTGCCACGATTGTCAATAAAATGGCGGACACGATCCGCGGCTGCGTCAGTTAACGTGATACCCATGGCACAGACTCCTTGTAGCGTTGGTCGTGCTTAGTGAGCGGCCCATTGTACGCTCTTAAGATCGACACCCTCTTTATACATATCCCAGAGTGGCGACAAATCACGCAGCTTCTCTACCGCGGAACGGACCATGGCGATGGTGCGATCAATGTCTTCCTCGGTGGTAAAACGCCCCAAGGAGAAACGAATCGAGCTGTGCGCGAGCTCATCATCACGCCCTAATGCACGCAACACATACGAAGGCTCTAGACTGGCTGAGGTGCACGCTGAACCACTGGATACAGCAATCTGGCTGAGCGACATCATCAGCGACTCACCTTCAACAAAGTTAAAACTGACGTTGAGGTGGTGCGCAACACGATGCTCTTCATCGCCATTGAGGTAGACCTCTTCCATATCCTTAAAGCCATCCCAAAGGCGCTGACGCAAGCTGCGAATGCGCTCCAGCTCATTTGGCATCTCTTCACGCGCCAAACGAAAGGCTTCGCCCATGCCCACAATCTGATGAGTCGGCAAGGTGCCTGAACGCATACCGCGCTCATGTCCACCGCCATGCATCTGCGCTTCGAGACGCACACGCGGCTTACGGCGAACATACAGCGCGCCAATACCCTTAGGACCATAAATCTTGTGCGCTGAAAACGACATCAAATCGACCTTCATCGCTTCCATATCAATCGGCACCTTGCCCGCGCTCTGCGCCGCATCAACATGAAAAAACACGCCCTTGGCTCGCGTGACTTCACCAATACCGGCGATGTCATTGATTGTTCCGATCTCGTTGTTTACATGCATGATGGAAACCAAAACGGTGTCATCACGTAACGCCGCTTCCACCTTTTCCGGCGAAATCAGGCCGTTGGTGTCGGGCTCAAGATAGGTGACATCCCAACCTTCTTTTTCCAAGTAACGACAGGTATCCAACACCGCCTTGTGTTCAATCTTAGAAGTGACGATATGCTGCCCCTTCTTCTTATAGAACTGCGCAATACCTTTAATCGCAAGGTTGTCAGACTCGGTCGCACCAGAAGTCCAAACGATTTCACGTGGGTCTGCATTAATTAACGCAGCAACATTCTGGCGCCCAGTCTCTACCGCATCTTCGGCTTCCCAGCCATACGCGTGGGAGCGCGAGGCAGGATTCCCAAACTTGCCATCTAGGGTGAGGTATTGGCACATCAATTCGGCCACCCGCGGATCCACTGGCATGGTGGCTGCGTAATCGAGGTAAATCGGTCGGCTCATAATCTTTCTCCTTGAGGTCCTAAGATAGACATCAAAATGTTCAGGCGTGGATCAAAATGCCAGCGCTTGAAAAGCAGGGCTGCGCAACGGCTCGCTGACTTGGCGCAACACCTGTGCAGCAAAATCAATCTGTTCCGCAGTGGTCTGCGGACTCAAACTCAAACGTACGGTCGAACGCGCGAACTCACTCGGCACACGCATCGCTTGCAACACGTGGCTTGGAGTACGACGGTCGCTGTGGCAAGCGGAGCCACTGGAAACCGCCAAACCCGCCGCATCGAGTTGCAGTAGTAAGGTTTCCCCATCAATGCCGGCACACGCAGCAAGGGTGGTGTTGGGTAGGCGCTCGGCATCCGCTGCCAAAAGGGTCCAACCCGGAATGGCCAAGATCGCCGCTTCCAGCTGATCACGCCGTGCTCGCATGTTCTGCGTTCGTTCTGGTAATTCCGTAGCCGCTAATTCAGCCGCTTTACCAAAACCCACAATCGCGGCAACGCTTTCAGTCCCGGCACGACGGCCACGCTCATGTGGACCACCAAGCGCCTGCGGCTGCAAATCTAAGGTCTTATCGACCACCAAGGCGCCGACACCCTGCGGTCCCTGCATCTTGTGCGCCGACAAAGTCAACATCTGCACACCCAGGGCGCGGAAGGATACCGGAATTCGTCCAGAAGCCTGCGCCGCATCCGCATGCACAGGGACCTTCAAAGCGTTCGCGCGCTCCACAATCGGCGCCAGATCCTGGATCACACCGGTTTCGTTATTGGCCAACATCACCGACACCAATACCGTATCGTCGGCGAGGGCCTGCGCCTGTACCCGACCCGCCGAATCTACCGGCAAGGTCTGCACCCGTAAGCCCTGCTGCTCCAAGGCCTGCGCTTGCGCACGCACACTGTCGTGCTCAACCGCTGAAATCACCAAACGCGCCTGCCCTTGCTGACGCGCCAGCGCAGTGCCGAGCACACCACGAAGTGCCAAGTTATTCGCTTCCGTACCACCACTGGTAAACACGACCTGCGAAGGATGCGCATCCACCAGCGCTGCAACTTGTTCGCGCGCATGCTCAACCGCCGCGCGTGCCGCGCGCCCTGCCGCATGCAAGCTCGAAGCATTTGCCTGGGTTTGCAGATGCGGCAGCATTGCCTCCAGAACCCGAGGGTCTAGCGGCGAAGTTGCATTGTGATCAAGGTAGAGGCGCATGGCGTTCAATCTGGGGATCCGAGCGGGTGATTCCAAGAACCGTTCATTCCAAGAATCCAATCGCCGCCCCAGTCATCGACAGAAGCACATCAGGCGTTGACAGGCTGGAACTGCACCTTGCGATCTTGACGTTCGGAAACTTCACGAACTTCTTGGCGCTCAACCAACTCGCCAAGACTGATCGCATCCAGAAATTCTTCGATGCGATGACTCAGATCGCTCCACAGTTCATGCGTAAGGCAGCGTTCATCGCCTTGACAGTTCTCACTACCGCCACAACGACGCGCGTCCACTGCTTCGTCGACTGCTTTGATCACTTGGCCCACATAAATGTCCATCGCGTTCCGGCTCAGACGATAACCACCACCTGGCCCACGCGAGCTCTTGACCAAGCCTTGACGGCGCAGCTTGGAAAACAACTGCTCAAGGTAAGATAGCGAAATGTCTTGGCGCTGGGAGATTTCCGACAATGTAATCGGCCCCCGCGTGTCGTGCAGGGCCAGATCCAGCATGGCCGTTACGGCATAACGTCCCTTGGTGGTCAGTCTCATGACAGAGCTCCTCGTGCGATCACGCGCCGCAGCGCTTGGCGTGCATGGCCCTGTTCAGCAGGTCTTCTAGTCGGAAGCCCCCACTGAACAGGAATTTCCCGCCAGTGTACATGCCTGACAAATTTGGTCAAGTATAGTTTCCGGACCAAGCCGTATCGGCCCGCAGAATGGGCTCAGGAAGCCTTACCCGAAGTCGGATCGGAGCGATCAAGCCCCGCGAAATGATCGTAATCCACGGTCGAGGGCGCTTGCTGCAGGCTGCATTCCTCGCCCTCTTGACACTCGGCCTCGCAGGCCTCGCGACGGATTGCGCAGGACACCTTCAATTCGGGAAGATCAATACCTGGCACCTCAGCACCAATGGTTTTAAGCACCTCACACATCTGCTCCATCTGCCGGTCCATGGCATGAATGTGATCGAGCATGCAATTAATCGCAGTCGCCACCGGGTCAGGCATGTCCTTGGCCGTGCCGTAGGCATCAAAACCAATGCGCTGGGCAAAGGCCTGCACGCGCGGATCAATTGGTGCACGACGCTCCACTACCCGCCCCGGGATGCCGACGACCGTAGCCCCGCTCGGTACGTCTTTGACCACCACTGCGTTCGAGCCAATCCGCGCACCCTCGCCCAGCGTGACCGGACCGAGGACCTTGGCACCTGCACCAATCACCACATTGTTTAGCAAGGTCGGATGGCGTTTGCCCTTGTCCCAGCTCGTGCCGCCCAGAGTGACGCCATGATAGAGCGTGCAGTCATCACCAATCTCCGTAGTCTCACCAATGACTACGCCCATTCCGTGATCAATAAAAAAGCGACGACCAATGTTTGCTGCAGGATGAATCTCAATCCCAGTGATGCGGCGCATTCGGGTCGACAACCAACGCGCAAACCACTTTAGACCCCAGCCCCAGAGACGGTGATGCAAACGATGCGCCACCACCGCACGCACCCCCGGATAGGTACTCCACACCTCCCAACTGTTACGCGCCGCAGGGTCTCGCGCAAACACACACCGAATGTCTTCACGAATGCGCGCGAACATGGGAATAGAAGCTCCTAGCTGGCAAGGGCGCCACAGAACATCTGTGGCAACGAATTAATCTTGATCGATTTTATCGGATTTTTCGACGCGCGGTTCAAAGCTGCTGAGCATCCCGCGCAGGATGTGCACTTCCCGTTGTTCCGGCTCAGCGCGTAAGAACAGGCGACGCAAACGCCGCATCAGCTGGCGGGGATTTCCCGGATCGAGGAAGCCACTGGCCCGCAAGGCACGCTCAAGGTGGGCGAATAAGCCTTCCAACATGTCACTGCTGGCGGGCTGATCCAGCAGATCCATCGGCACCAGCGTCGTCGCCTGCGCATCTGAATTCGCATTGCGCTCGAGCGCCGCCAGACGAAGCTCATAGGCCAACAATTGCACGGCAGCGCCGAGATTCAAGGAGGCGTAATCCGGCGCAGTTGGGATCTGCACATGGACGTGACACAAATCTAATTCTTCATTGCGGAGCCCCGTGCGCTCACGCCCAAACACCAAAGCCACCGGACCCTGAATCGCGCGATCCAATAACACTGGACTGAGGTCGCGCGGGGTCAGCACCAGCTTTTCCAATGCGCGCGATCGTGCGCTCGTTCCTGCGACCCATACACAGCCCTGCAAGGCGTCCGCAAGACCGCCGACCACATGCGCGTGCTGCAACACATCTTCCGCACCCGAAGCGCGCGCAGTTGCCTCCTCATCAGGAAACGACTTCGGCGCGACCAACACCAACTGCCGCAGACCCATGTTCTTCATGGCGCGCGCTGCCGCGCCAATATTGCCGGGATGCGTCGTACCCACCAGCACAATTCGAATGTGCTGGAGCCACGCTGCGCAGGAATCAGATGAATTAGACAAAAAAGAATCAGAAGACATAACAAACACACTCACAGGAGATCGGGATAGAATACGCGCCGCCGCGGATCTGTGCCCGGCCTGCTCTTTGACTGAATCGTAAACCCTGCGTGTAGCGACTTGCTGCGCGCGCATTGAAAAGGTGATGCCATGCACCCCTATCTCAATACCGCGGTCCGCGCTGCACGCGCGGCTGGTCGCATCATTCTGCGCTCAATGGATCGCATCGAACGCCTGCACATCGAGCGCAAGGGTCACAACGATTTTGTCTCTGACGTCGATCACAAGGCGGAAGCCGCGATTCTCGAGATCCTGCAACAAGCCTACCCCGATCACGCCATCCTTGCTGAAGAAACCGGCGCACAAGAAGGTCGTGATGGCTATCGCTGGATCATTGACCCGCTGGATGGCACGACCAATTACCTCCACGGCTTTCCCGCCTTCTCCGTTTCGATCGCGCTGGAGTATCGCGGTCGCCTAGAACAAGCCGTGGTCTACGATCCTTTGCGCGAAGAATTATTCACAGCATCACGCGGCAGCGGCGCCTTTCTCGATAACCGTCGCATTCGTGTGAGTCGTCAGCCGCAATTAGAAGGCGCGCTCCTCGCTACCGGTTTTCCCTATCGGCATGACGAACAACTCAAGGTTGATCTCGCCATGCTCGAACGTCTCGTTCCACAAGTGGCGGGCATTCGCCGCGCCGGCTCCGCAGCACTCGACTTGGCATGGACTGCGGCCGGTCGTGTCGATGGGTTCTGGGAATTGAATCTCAATGCATGGGACTTGGCTGCAGGCGCCTTACTGGTCGAAGAAGCCGGCGGGATGGTGACCGACGCACAAGGCGGAGATGACTATCTTGAAACAGGCAATATCGTTGCGGGCGGTTTGGATCTACAGCCACATCTACAACGCTTGCTCAAAGCACGTTTACAAACGCAGGGCTAATACCTGCGCATCCTCGCGCACACCCTGCTCATTCAGACCCGGGTAGTACCCACGACGCACACCAATCCGCTCAAAGCCAGCATTGCGATAGAGTGCTTGAGCGACTGTATTGCTTTCACGCACTTCCAAAAACAAACTCGCAAGTTGCGCAGCCCGCGCCTGCTCAATCAGATGTTGCAGCAACAAATGCCCAAGGCCGCGCCCCTGCCATAAGGGATGCACACAAACATTCAGAATCTGCGCCTCATCTGCGACCAACATCTGAATCGCATGCCCAATGACCCCCTGCTCAGCCTCTTCCAACACCCACGCGGCATAGCCGGCACGCAAACAATCCTGCAAGATAGTTTGCGTCCATCCATGATTGGCATAGGCCACACATTCATTCGCAAAAACCGCAGGGAGATCCGTCGTAGTCATCGAACGAATCACTGGATCTAACAAAGCCATATAGCTCAATCAGCGCGTAGTGTAGCGCGCAAGTTCTTTAGATCGGCCCAAGCCTTCGCCTTGTCGGCAGGTGTCCGCAATAAATACGCAGGGTGATAGGTCACAAACACCGGAATGGTTCGCGCCGAAGAAATTTGTAATGACTGCGTAGGACCACGCAAATGATTGAGAGGCTGGTCTGTTTCCAACAAGGTCTGCGCAGCAAGTCGTCCAACACAGAGAATTGCCTTCGGTTGCAACAATTCGAGCTGACGCAACAACCAACCGCGACATGCTGCAATCTCATCCACATGCGCATCACGATCATTCGGTGGGCGGCATTTCAAGACATTAACGATGAAAACGTTTTTACTACGCGCGCAGTCAATCGCCGCCAACATGCGATCGAGTAACTGTCCCGCGCGACCAACGAACACTTCGCCCGTACGGTCCTCCTCCGCGCTTGGTGCCTCACCGACCACTACCAGTTCGGGTGTTGCAATACCGGCCCCAAACACCGTCTGAGTACGCCCCTGGTGAAGATCACATTGCTTACACGACACCACCGCTTCGCGCAGCTGCGGCAAGTCCAATGCTTTTGGATCTACGCGAAGGGCAGCTTCTGGAGATGAAGCCTCTGAAAGCTTTGACGGTTTCGCATTAACAGCAGCCGGTTCTAGAGCCCGCTTTTCGGAAGCGAGATCACGACGCTGCCACACCGGCAACTCCAGCGCCTGCAGACAGGCATGCTGGGTTGCAGTGAAGTTACGCGCCACAGGGAAGCTCGGCTTAAACGCCGTCTTGCTGTGGGTGCGCGCGCTCAGCAGGACGCGCCAAACGGTTCATCGCATGCAAGTAAGCCTTCGCCGAAGCAATGACGATATCGGTATCCGCGCCCTGACCATTCACGATGCGGCCCGCTTGCTCCAACCGCACAGTCACCTCGCCCTGCGCATCGGTGCCACTGGTGATGTTATTGACGGAATACAGCGCCAGCGTGCTTTCACTTGGCACAATGGCTTCAATCGCACAGAACACCGCATCAACCGGACCCGCGCCGATGGCATTCGCCGCACGCTCTTCACCATCAATACTCAGAGTGACATGCGCATTCGGGGTTTCACCCGTTTCAGAGCAGACTTGCAGAGAAACGAGACGATAGCGCTCTGCTGTTGCAGCCAGATTGGCATCAGTAACCAAGGCCTGGAGGTCTTCGTCGTAAATCTCATGCTTCTTGTCGGCAAGATCTTTAAACCGAGCAAAGGCTTCGTTGAGCTCTTCCTGACTTTCGAACTGGATACCCAACTCTTCCAAGCGGGTTTTGAATGCATTACGGCCGGAGTGTTTGCCCAAAACCATACGATTGGCGGTCCAACCCACATCTTCTGCACGCATGATTTCATAGGTTTCACGATGCTTAATCACACCATCTTGGTGTATGCCTGATTCATGCGCGAAGGCATTCGCACCGACAATCGCCTTGTTCGGCTGCACAGGGAAACCCGTAATACTCGACACCAAACGCGAGGTTGAAACAATCTGCGTCGTATCAATGGTGGTGTCGCAGGTGAATAAATCCTGGCGTGTGCGCACCGCCATGACGATCTCCTCCAGCGCGGCATTCCCTGCACGCTCACCAAGTCCATTGATGGTGCATTCAACTTGACGCGCACCGTTCATGACAGCCGACAACGAGTTCGCAACCGCCAGACCTAAGTCGTTGTGACAATGAACCGAGAAAACAGCCTTATCAGAATTCGGCACACGCTCACGCAAAGTTGCGATCAAACCACCGAACTGTTGCGGCAAGTTGTAACCCACCGTATCTGGAATGTTAACCGTTCGCGCACCGGCATCAATCACGGCCTCCAGCACACGACATAAAAAGTCGGGCTCGGAACGACCGGCATCTTCCGGCGAAAACTCAACGTCATCCGTGAACTGCCGTGCAAACTTCACCGCCTTCACCGCTTGTTCTAAAACTTGTTCCGGATCCATCCGCAGTTTCATTTGCATATGGATCGGAGACGTTGCAATGAACGTGTGAATACGGCCACGCGCCGCGCCTTTAAGTGCATTCCCTGAGGCTTCAAGATCACGCTCGATTGCGCGCGCCAACGCACACACCGTGCTGTCCTTGACCGTATTGGCAACGGCTTCCACTGCAGCAAAGTCGCCGGGACTTGCTGCCGGAAAGCCCGCCTCAATGACATCCACCCGCATGCGCTCAAGCGCACGTGCAATACGGATCTTTTCATCCATATCCATCGATGCGCCTGGGCTTTGCTCACCATCCCGCAAGGTGGTGTCGAAAATAATTAACTTATCGCTGCTCATAACGGTTCCTGCTCCGTAACCACGGATTCATGCGCATTCGCGCGCTGAAGATCAAAAAGTTGCTGCGTAGGATAAAGCCCTCGCCAGGGCATTGCGATGCTTGCCCCTCAGGGCAGTCGCAACAACGAGCGTAGATCGAGTAGCAGGGACGCCGACAGACGAACAACCGCTTCGCCAGAGAGCGCTTCGGTGTCAACGGGGAAATGTGGAGTGCGGCCCATGCGCTGAAATATACCGACCCACTGGCGAAGCGCAAGCGGCCTAGGCAACTTTCTATCCAGGCTTGCCCAGCACAAACTCGCAGCGCTGGTTTTTAACGCTCTGAAGGCTCACTGCGCGGCCCCGTGTTCGAATCAGCGTCTCCAGTGGCATCCGACGCACGCACGCCTGAACGACGCAAACGCCGACGCTCCACCAAGGTGTAGACCGGTCCAGACAAGAGATAAGCCAAGAATCCATAGAACAGCATCTGCGGCGGATCCAGCGAAATCAAAGCAAAGCCAAGAACCACCAGCAGGATCGCAACAAACGGCACGCGGTTGCGCAGATTTACATCCTTAAAGCTGTAATAACGCACCTTGCTCACCATCAACACACCGGCCAAGGCCGTGAGCACCAGCGCAAAGGAATATAGCCACTGATCGCGCCAACCAAAGTCCGTACCAATCCATACCAAGCCCGCAACCAATGCCGCCGCCGCCGGACTCGGTAACCCTTGGAACCAACGCTTATCGGCAATCCCAATCTGGGTATTGAAACGCGCCAGACGCAGCGCAGCGCTCGCGGTATACACAAATGCCACAATCCAACCGAGATTACCGAATCCGCTCAGGCCCCACTGAAACACAATCAAAGCTGGGGCAAGACCAAACGAAACCATATCGGTCAGGCTATCGTACTCAGCACCAAACGCCGTCTGCGTTTGCGTCATCCGCGCAATTCGGCCATCCAAACCATCCATCACCAAGGCGACAAAGATTGCAATCGCGGCGACCTCAAAATCTCCCCGCATCGCCGAAAGAATGCCAAAAAAGCCGGCAAACAAGTTCGCGGTCGTAAACAGATTCGGCAGCAGATAAATCCCCTGCGGGCGGGACTTCTTTTGCGACTCATGTTGGTGGAGGTCAGTATCGGGTGCAGTCATGGCTTCACTTCGCAATCAAAACGGCCCCAAGTGTACGCAAAAAACCCGGCCGAAGCCGGGTTTTGCAGAAGCATCCGGATTCCGGATTAGTTCTTGTCTTTATCCACCAGCTGGTTGGCCGTAATCCACGGCATCATGCTGCGCAGGCGACCACCGACTTCTTCGATCGGGTGCTCGGCGTTGAGACGACGATACGCAGTCATGGACGGATAGTTGGTTGCACCTTCGAGGATGAACTGCTTGGCATATTCACCAGTCTGGATGTTGTGTAGCGCTTCCTTCATCGCCCAACGGGATTCGTCGTTGATCACCTTCGG
>CAZZIQ010000009.1:0-33444 GCA_964654355.1 uncultured Piscirickettsiaceae bacterium | reverse complement strand
GCCCCCTCGGTTTTGATCTCAACACAAACCCCAGCAAGGCTGGGGTTTGTGCTTTTTGGACAAGGTGATTGCTCCTGGATTTGTCGGTTAAGGGTGTTTTTATACGCCACATCTGGCTAGGATCACTCTTTCGATCATTATCAGAATGATTTAATAAATAAGAGTACAAAGAAATTCTGATGCAGCTGGAGATATCCATGAAGCCCATCCCCGCCCTGTTCCGCATCCTCCTTTTCAGCGCATTCGTGCTCACGCCTGCACACGCGAAAGACATGAGCGGCGATGTGATCAAACAACACAAGCTGTCCGAAATCGCGACCACTAAGATTCATCCTAAGGTCGAAGACTGGGAGGACCCGATGATTTGTGGCGGCTGTCATGAACGCCAATACAAAGGCTGGATGGGTTCAATGCATTCGATCTCCTTCAAAGATCCAATCTTCCAGGCAGAATGGGCGATCGCAGAAAAAGAAACCGGCGGCCAGATGCTTGAGTTGTGCGGGGGCTGTCATACGCCGATCGGTGTACTCACCAACACGGTGAAGTTTGATCCCAGCCTCGGTAAACATGGCGGATTCACCGCCGAAGGGGTTGCTGAACAAGGGGTTTCTTGCGACGTGTGCCACACCGCCGTCGGCAGCACCCACGCCAGTTCGCCCTACTACGGCAGCCCTGGCAACAACTCGCTAGTGTTCAGCCCCGGTAATGTGAAATACGGCCCGATCAAGGATGCAAAGTCGCCGTATCACGAGACCGAATACTCCGAGATGCACACCAAAGCTGAGTTCTGCGGCAACTGTCACAACATCTTCCACCCCACCAACAAGTTTCCGGTCGAACACACCTATGACGAGTGGAAGATGACTCCGTATGCGCAGGCTGGCATCGTCTGCCAAGACTGTCATATGGTTCCGGTGGAAACCGCGATGCGTGTTGCCGATGAAATGACGCGCCCGAAAGACCTCAAGGATCATGGCCTCGGTGGCTATGCCGGAATGGGTGCAGAACAGGAACGCAGTCTGGTGCATGACCATGGCTTTGTTGGCGGCAATGCGGTCATCGCTCCACTGCTAGGCGTGGAAGGTGGCGAAGAGCACAAGGCCGAAGCCATTAAGCGCTTGCAGTCAGTCGCTTCACTCGATATGAATGTGCGCCCGCTCGACAAGAACGGCACCTATGAGCTGAAGGTGAAGGTTACCAATGAGCGCGCCGGTCATCAGATGCCAACCAGCCTGACCTTCATGCGCCAAATTTGGCTCGAGGTTGTGGTCAAGGATCAAACCGGCAATGTGGTCATGACCTCAGGTCAGCCTGACGAGCACAACAACTTACCGGAAGGCACCGTCATCTTCCGTAATCGCTCCGTGGATGCAAACGGCAAAGACACGATTGATCCCTGGAAGATCGCCGGCTTTACCGAAATGAACACGATTCCACCGAAGGGACATCGCTTTGGCACTTATGCCTTCAACACCCTCGGTACGTTCACGGTCGAAGCCAAACTCCATTACCGCTCTTACCCGCAAAAAGTCGCGAATAAGCTCTTAGGCAAAGGGATCGTCACCGTACCGGCCATCGAGATGGCCTCGATGCAGCGTAGCTTTGACCAGCGCGGCCGAATGCTCGCGGAAGAAAATCGTCCTGAAAAGGTTGCCCGAGCGGATGAACGCCTGAATTAAATCGGCGCCTCTTTGGTCAATCATCTGCCCGGCGTGTGCAAACACGTCAGGCTTTTTTTTCGCGGAATTATCGATTGCGCCGAGCGCGCACCGCATCGGCTAATTGATGCAACAGCGGCTCGGTCTCATCCCAGGCCAGACAGGCATCCGTGATGCTCTGACCGTAGGTCAGCGTGCAACCGTCTTCGAGATCTTGGCGACCGCCTACCAGATGGCTCTCAATCATGGCACCAACGATGCGACGATCTCCTCCGGCAATCTGCCGCGCAATATCTTCACCGACCTCGCGCTGACGCGTGTGGTCCTTGCGCGAGTTGGCATGACTAAAGTCCACCATCAATACTTCGGGCAAACCCGAGGCTGCGAGTGCAGTAGCCGCGGCATCGACGCTGGCAGCATCGTAATTCGGGTCTTTGCCACCACGCAAAATGACATGGGTATCGTCATTACCCGTGGTGGAGAAAATCGCAGAATGCCCGGCTTTGGTCAGCGATAAGAACACGTGCGGACGCTGTGCGGCATGAATGGCATCGAGCGCAATCTTGAGCGAACCATCCGTCCCATTCTTAAACCCAACCGGACAGGATAAGCCAGACGCCAATTCACGATGCACTTGGCTTTCGGTCGTGCGCGCACCAATCGCGCCCCAGCTCACCAAGTCGGCAATGTACTGCGGCGTAATCAAATCAAGGAATTCCGTTCCGGCAGGGACACCGAGGTCATTCACCTCGCGCAACACCTGGCGAGCAAGCCGGAGGCCCCGATTAATCTGAAAGCTTTCATCCAAACCGGGATCGTTGATGAGACCTTTCCAGCCCACCGTTGTGCGCGGCTTTTCAAAATAGACGCGCATCACAATCATCAGCGCATCGGACAACTCATCGCGCAACACCTTGAGACGCTTGGCATAGTCGAGTGCCGCATCGATGTCATGAATGGAGCACGGCCCCACCACAACCAACATCCGGTCATCCTGACCATGCAGGATGTTGTGGATGGCCAAACGGGTATCGTGCACGGTCTGGGCGGCGACTTCCGTGACAGGGAACTCGCGATGAATCGCTTCAGGCGCAACCACTTCTTGCAGGCTACGAATGCGGAGGTCGTCAGTAAGGTAGGTCATGCGTCAGTTTTGGAGTCAATCGGCGCTAAAATAAAGGTCTGCATTCTACCTGCCCTGCGCGGTAAACCGAACCTCTCCGCGCCTGAGCGCGCCTACTGAACCCCTGTTGGAGTCGTTGAATGGCACAAAAAAGCACACTCCCCTGGCCCGCACTGATCGGAATCGGTCTTTTGGCATTAGTGCTCGGGCTGTGGCTGGGCACTCCGACGCCACCCAAAAGCCTTGACCCACGCGCCCTGAACCAGCTGCAAAGCCAATTACAAGCCGGAACGCTCCTGCCCCGCCCGCGCCCACTGATCGACGCACCACTGGAACGCCGCTCAGGTCAATCGTTTAGTCGTGACGATCTACGCGGTCAGTGGAGCGTTTTGTTCTTCGGTTACACCCGCTGCCCAGACGTCTGCCCAATGGAGCTGTCCATGCTAGGGCAAACGCTGCGCATCCTCGAGAAACAAGGCGCGGCACAACCCATCGGGATTTTTGTTTCAGTCGATCCACAGCGGGATAGCCCGGCAAATGCCCAAGAGTTTGCCGAGTTCTTTCATCCGAACTTCCTTGGCCTGACTGGCCAAGAGGAAGCCATCCGCCAGTGGACCCGCAGCCTAGGGATATTGTTTGAGCGCGACTATTACCTTGGGAAAGATGACCCAGACATTTATCTCATCAATCATTCTGCTGGACTGATTGTGATCGGACCAAGTGGCGAACAAGTCGCATTGTTCTCCCCGCCGCACAGTGCCGAGAAAGTGGCGGAAGATCTGCGCATTCTGATGCAGCACTATCCGCAATAAGCGCAAACCACGTCGATGAAACGAATCGCGCTACCCTTGGTTTTGCTCAGCGCTCTCGCGCTGGGCTGGGTGCTCGCACCATACGTGCAACAACAACTTCGCGGCACAGAGCAGGTCACCCTACTGGAGGGCGCGGACTGCCGACATACCCATACAGATGGAACACGCTCGAACCAATGGCCGTGCCTGGCAACTGTCAAGAATGGCGACACCCTCAGCCTAACGCTGGATCCTGCAAACACACCACCGCTCGCCGTCCTCAGTATCCAAGTGCGCTATCAAGGCCATACGCTCCCCGATAAGGTACAGCTACGCTTTGAAGGCGATGACATGTACATGGGCGAAACGCCAGTATTTCTAAAGCGGAGCGAGTTTGATCCACAGCAATGGGAAGGCAATGGATCACTTGCGATCTGTACGCGGGAACGCATGACTTGGCGCGCAACTGCGGCCTTGTATTACGAATCTGAGGTGTTTGAGGTGCCGTTCCGCTTTGATGCCGTCGCACCTACAACCGACTAAGCGTCGATAAGATCGCGCCTATGCGACAAGTCGCGGCAAGACGGCATGCGCGTTGGCCGTCGTCTGCGCCATGACTTCTGCAACCGGTATCCCGCGCAAATCAGCAAGCACCTGCGCAATCCGCTGTAGCTGGGACGGATCATTGCGTTGCCCCGAAATCCACTCCGGCGCGATATCCGGCGCATCGGTTTCCAACACAATCGCTTCCAACGGCAAAGCAACTGCAAGACGCCGCAGATTCAGCGCGCGCGCATACGTCATCGCGCCCCCAAATCCCAACTTGAAGCCCAAGGCAATGTATTGCTCAGCCTGCTGCATCGAACCATTGAACGCATGCGCAATCCCACCCGGCACTTCAATTCGACGCAACCATTTGAGAATCGCATCTTGCGCTCTGCGCACATGCAACAAAACGGGAAGCTGATGCGTGCGCGCGAGCTTGAGTTGAGCAGAAAACAAGTCTTCTTGACGTTGCACATCCAGCCCTTCCACGAAGAAGTCCAAACCGATCTCACCGACTGCAAGCGGGCGCTCCGCGATGAGCCATTGATCCAACACATCCAGATCTTCCAAACGATGATCTTCAAGATAAACCGGATGCAGCCCATAGGCCGCAACGGCTTCTGCATAGCGCTGGCAGGTTTGTTGTACATCGGAAAAAGTCGCGGCCGCAATTGCCGGCACCACAATTTGCTTGACGCCTGCGGCGCGGGCCGCATCAACAACCGCATCACGATCCGCCGCAAATTCAGCGACGTCGAGGTGGCAATGAGTATCGACTAGGCTACCCATACCCGCGCATTGCGGAACATACGCATCCATGGGCCATCTTCACCCCACGCCTCCGCACTCGCAGGTTTCCACCCATATTGCGCGCTGCGGAATAGACGCTCCGGATGCGGCATCAAAATCGTGGCGCGTCCATCAGTCGAAGTGAAGCCAGTCACGCCTCCTTCAGAACCATTTGGATTTTCTGGATAACGCTGCGCAACTGCACCACGACCATCAACATATCGCAGGGTTGCTTGCGCAGCTTGTGCATCCTGCGCATTCGCAAACTCAACCCGTCCTTCACCATGCGCGACTACAACGGGTACTTGCGAACCGGCCATGCCTTGTAGGAATAGCGACGGCGAATCCAACACTTCGACCTCGACCAAGCGAGCCTCGAATTGTTCTGACAAATTACGCACAAAACGCGGCCAATGCTCCGCTCCCGGAATGAGCGTCTTGAGCACCGACATCATCTGGCAGCCATTGCACACACCCAGGCTAAAGCTGTCTTCGCGGGCAAAAAACGCACTGAACTGATCACGCGTCCGGTTGTTAAACAAAATGCTCTTGGCCCAACCCTCACCGGCACCCAACACATCGCCGTAAGAGAAACCACCACACGCAACCATGCCTTGGAAGTCACTGAGCGCTACAGCGCCACTATGCAGGTCGCTCATATGCACATCGACCGCCGCAAAACCGGCGCGATCGAACGCGGCAGCCATTTCAATCTGCCCGTTAACACCCTGCTCACGCACAATCGCAACCTTAGGGCGCACGCCCTTCGCGATATACGGCGCGGCAATATCCTCCGCCGGATCAAAGCGCACATCGAAATGTAAGCCCGGATCGTTTTGATCGAGCAAGCGGTCGTATTCCTCACGCGCACAATCCGCGTTATCGCGTAGCGCCTGCATCTGATGCGTGGTTTCGGACCAAACACGATGCAAGGCACTGCGCTCGGCCTGCAACAAGGCATGACCTTGCGCACGGATCGTAATCGAGTCTCCAGCAACGACTCGGCCTACCGTGTAGGCATGACTCAACAGCCCCTGCAGACGCAAGATGTCCTGCACTGCGGAGAGATCCGATGCACGAATCTGAAGTACCGCACCCAACTCTTCCGCGAACAAGGCAGCAATCGCACTATTGTTTGCAGCGACCGCATCCAAATCGATTTCCAAACCACAGCGACTGGCAAAAGCCATTTCACATAGTGCCGCAATCAAACCACCATCCGAACGATCGTGATACGCCTGCACCAGATCCTTGGCTGCTAACGCCTGCATCGCCGCAAAGAAGCGCGCCAGCGCATCGGCGTCATCCAAATCGGGGGGATGATGACCAATCTGATTGAAGACTTGCGCAAGCGCGGACGCGCCCAAGCGATTCTGCCCGTGCCCCAGATCCACCAGCACAAGCAGATTGTCTTCATCAACCGTTAAGAGTGGCGTCCAGGTCTTGCGGATATCGCCGACCGGCGCAAACGCTGAAACAATCAACGACAACGGCCCGGTGACGCTGTGAGTTTCGCCTTGCTCTTGCCAGACCGTCTTCATCGACATGGAATCCTTGCCGACCGGAATACACAGGCCCAACCGCTGACAAAGTTTAGAAACCGCCTCGACGGTATCGAACAACACAGCATCTTCACCCGGGTGACCCGCAGCCGCCATCCAATTGGCAGATAGCTTCACACTCTGCAGGTCGTTCACACGCGCCGCAGCCAGATTAGTAATCGCCTCACCCACGGCCATGCGACCCGATGCCGGACCTTGCAACAGCGCCAACGGTGCGCGTTCACCCAAGGCCATCGCCTCACCGGTATAGCCCTGGAACGAAGCCGCCGTTACTGCAACATCGGCAACCGGAACCTGCCAGGGGCCGACCATCTGCTCACGCGCAACCAAGCCCGTAACGCTGCGATCACCGATGGTGACCAAGAAGGTTTTGTCGGCCACGGTCGGCAAACGCAGTACACGCTCGAGCGCTTCACGCAGATCTAGTCCTTCCAGCGCCAACTCAGGCTTATGGAAGGTCTGATGATGAACATCACGCAGCATGCGTGGTGGCTTACCGAACAACAGTTCCAATGGCAGATCAATCGGGGTGTTATCGAACAAGCCATCGGCAAGAATCAATTCTTGCTCGGCTGTTGCTTCACCAATCACTGCATAGGGGCAACGCTCACGCGCGCAGATCGCCTCAAATTCCTCGAGCTGATCCGGATGGATCGCTAACACATAACGTTCTTGCGCTTCGTTACACCAAATCTCGAGTGGACTCATGCCCGGCTCATCCGATGGAATCGTGCGCAACTCAAAGCGGCCGCCACGGCCTGAGTCATTCACAATCTCGGGCACCGCATTGGACAATCCGCCCGCACCCACATCGTGGATCGACACGATCGGGTTGTGCGCACCGCGCTGCCAGCAACGATCAATGACCTCCTGACAACGGCGTTCCATTTCTGGATTGCCGCGCTGCACTGACGCGAAATCAAGATCGGCCGCACTGCTCCCGCTGGTCATAGACGATGCCGCGCCACCACCCAGGCCAATCAACATCGCTGGACCCCCCAGCACAACAATCGGCGTGCCGGGATCGATACTGTTCTTTTCAACGTGATCGCGTTCAATGTTGCCAACACCGCCCGCCAACATGATGGGCTTGTGGTATCCACGGACTTCTTCGCCCTGCGGTCCCGGCACTTTCTGCTCATAGGAGCGGAAGTAACCGGATAATACCGGTCGACCAAATTCATTATTAAAGGCGGCCGCACCCAACGGCGCATCGCGCATGATTTCCAAGGCAGAAACGATGCGTTCGGGCTTGCCGTAGTCGACCTCCCAAGGACGTGGCGCATTGGGCAACTTCAGATTGGAAACCGAGAAACCCGACAGTCCTGCTTTCGGACGCGAACCACGTCCAGTGGCACCGCCATCACGAATCTCACCACCGGCTCCGGTTGCTGCACCTGGAAAAGGTGAAATCGCGGTCGGGTGATTGTGTGTCTCCGCCTTATAGACGATGTCTTGGGTCGTCGCGTGATAGGTATACCCTTGACCGGACGCATCTGGATAAAAGCGCTGTGCTTCGCCACCCGCAATCACCGCTGCATTGTCTTTATAGGCCGAGAGCACCCCGGCCGGCTCGCCTTGGCAAGTCTGTCGAATAAACCCAAACAAACTGTCCGCACGATCCTGACCATCAATGATCCAATTAGCATTGAAGATCTTATGGCGACAATGTTCAGAGTTTGCCTGTGCAAACATCATAAGCTCGACATCGTTGGGATTCCGGCCAAGCTCGGCAAACCCCTCTACAAGGTAATCAATTTCATCATCAGCTAAGGCAAGACCCAGATTTTTATTGGCCACTTCCAGCGCAGCGCGTCCACCACCTAAAACATCCACCATCCCCAGAGCACGCGCTTCATGCTCAACAAATAAGCCTTCTGCTTCATCTACTTGAGTGAATACGGTTTCCAGCATTCGGTCGTGCACCGCACGTGCAAGCTGGTCGCAAGCGGCCTCATCGGTCACACCTTCAAACCACCACTCAATACCACGCTCAATCCGATGAATGGCCTTGAGCCCACAGTTCTGCGCGATCTCGGTTGCCTTGGTCGACCACGGTGAGATCGTGCCAAAACGTGGCGTCACAATCCGTGTCGCACTCGCCTGTGTCGGCCATGCCTCATCTTGAGGGCCATAACGCAACAATTGCTCTAGGACGTTCTGCTCCTCCCCACTCAGCGCAACAGACTGGTCGACAAAATGCAGAAAGCGCGCATGCACCGCAAGCAAACTCGACACCTGCTGCTGCATCTCTGCGAGCAAACGCTGACGACGGAAGGGGGAAACCGCGGAGCTACCCGCAATAATCTGCAACATCCAATGTCCTTATCGTGATTTCGGGTGCTTCGATGAATCGTGGTCAGTGCAGACTTCGCCAGTCAAAGCCCTGATCTTGATCAGCACAATCCAGCTCATTCGCCGGACAACTCAACACCGCTGCCAGCGCTTCTTGTGCAAGCTGAGGCTGATTATTCTTTTCGCTCAAATGCATCGCGATCAGATGCTGCAATCGCGAGCAATCCAAACGCTGCAAAAGCTCGGCCGACTGCCGATTACTCAAATGCCCTAAGCGGCCACCCACACGGCGTTTGAGCGCCGGTGGATAGGGTCCATTCTCAAGCATCGCCTCATCATGATTGGCTTCAAGCATCAAGGCATCACAGTCTTGCAACATATCAACAATATGCGGCGTGATCTCACCAACGTCCGTCAACAAGCCAAGCTGACTCTGTCCATCTGCAAACACAAACTGACTGGGCTCACGCGCGTCATGCGGCACTGCAAATGGACGAATCTCAATGTCGCCGATCGTAAACGTCTCGTGCGCATGAAACAGCTTAAGTTGCGAGGCCGGTAATTGGTCGAAGCGAGCAGCACGCGCCGTGCCTTGGGTTGTCCACACCGATGCGCCCGCAGCTCGTGCCACACTAAGTACGCCACCAGCATGATCGCCATGCTCATGCGTCACCAGGACCGCATCCAAATCCTTGAGTGCAACACCCATGCGTTGCAGGCGTGGTTCGAGTTGCTTACGCGAAAATCCGCAGTCAATCAGCAGAGTCGTATCAGCGTGCTGCACCAACGTCGCATTACCGCGACTGCCACTGCCTAAGGAAGCAAAGCGCATCCTCCGATCAACCCCGCACAGCCTGGACTCAGCTCGCTACGTTTGCTTACTTCAACTGCTCCAGCACCAACCGCAGAATCCGACTGGCGGTCTCAGAGGCCTCCGGAGCACCCTCATTGTTAAGCACCTGCACACGGCTCACACCGTCCCGCGTTTCGATCTGAATGCGGTACTCGCCTTCGGCCGGCTTGTCCTTACCCTTCCAGAAGGCCAACTTGTCAAGGAAGCCTTTCTTCTGCGCATCCTTCTCGATGTCGAGATAGCGCACGTAGTAAAGACCTTCAGAACGATTGCGATCCTGTACCGTAAAGCCCACTCGATCGAGCGCGTGACCCGTGCGACGCCAGACGCGGGCAAAGTCTTCACGCACCAACAGGTATGGGGTCTCATCCGGACGTGCAATCAATTGCGCACGATCTTCGACAGGCGCTGCATCCGCATCGGCAACTGTGGCGCGCGCGCGTCGTTCTTCAACACCAAGGAAGGACATCAGACGCGCCAACAATTCCGCTTCCAGTTCTGGCAAGGCGCCTTGGTTCTCCCAAACAAAGCCTTCGCCTTGCGCCTTTTCTTCAACTCGCTGATGCGTAAGAAATAATTCCGTCTCACCCGCATCGGTGCGCTCCAAGCGCACCCGGAATTTGTCGCGCGTACCGGTGGAATAGAGAATATCGAGCGCACCCTTGAGGAAGTTACGAATCGGGCCATCCGGAATGTCGGCGCGATTCTCAGCCCAATCGGTTTCCATAATCCCGATCCGCGGATCCTCCATATCGATCAAGAAGCCATTCTTGAGGAAGAATTCACGCACTCGCGGGAACACCTGATCCGGCGTTGCGTTAATCACCAACCAACGCTGGTGACTGTCGCGCACCACGCGGATGTCATCCTGCGGCGGCAATACCGTGGCGACGGCCACGGCTGGGCCCGCGGCACGTTCAGCCGTGTACTCCTGCAAAGAGGCAGAACCGGAACCGGACGCCAGATCAGGCACCCGATACGCATCCGCAATCGAAGACGTACTGAGATCAGGTGGAATCTCCAACTCTGGCACTTCTTCACTGGAGCGGTAGTCGATCTTCTTCTTTTGCTCTTTGTACTTATCCATCGCGCCACAGCCCGACAGAACAACCGCTGCCGACAAGCCAAGGAGAGAAATACGGAGAATTCGATCAATCTTCGACATGGACGTACTCAACTTACGCAAATTAAAAAACGAGGGAAATTTAGAAGACTAAAGCGCACCGGCCTGACGCAGGGCCGCGCGTACGGTTTCATGGAAGGGTTCCGACAACGGCGTGAGTGGCAAACGAATGCCCGGTCCCACTAAGCCCATCTGTTGCAACGCCCACTTCACCGGGATCGGATTGGCTTCAACAAACAAGGCGCGATGCGCGGCAGCAAGTTTGGCATCCGCCGCACGCGCAGCTTCTGCATCCCCAGCGATTGCTGCGGCACTCATTTCATGCATCAACTTCGGTGCGATGTTAGAGGTGACCGAAATCACACCATTGCCACCCTGCAACAAGAAGTCACAACCCGTCGCATCGTCACCGCTATAGAGCGCGAAGTCTTCGCCACATAACTCACGAATGCGGCGGGCACGCGCCAAATCGCCGGTTGCTTCTTTGATCCCCACAATGTTCGGCACTGCAGACAAACGCGCCACGATGTCCG
Source organism: uncultured Piscirickettsiaceae bacterium (assembly GCA_964654355.1). Classification (GTDB taxonomy): domain Bacteria; phylum Pseudomonadota; class Gammaproteobacteria; genus CAZZIQ01. Next base: position 22,171 of record CAZZIQ010000009.1, on the reverse strand, counting down.
CCTGCATGTCACATGCTGTACGTCCCGGAACGTTATACAGAATCTGCGGAATATCGACTGCTTCAGCCACGGCTTTGTGATGCAAGTACAAACCCTCTTGGGTGGGCTTGTTGTAATACGGCGTTACCAACAAACAGGCATCGGCTCCGGCTTGTTGCGCACAACGCGTCAAAGTGATCGCTTCAGTCGTGGAGTTCGCACCCGTCCCGGCAATCACCGGAATGCGTCCGGCAATGTGCTGAACCGTGCGCGCGATTACCTCACAATGTTCATCTTCATCCAGGGTCGCGGATTCACCCGTGGTCCCGACCGCCACAATGCCATCGGTTCCTGCCTCCAAATGGAAGTCGAGCAGACGCGCCAAACCCGGCCAATCAAGGCCGCCATCGGCGTTCATGGGAGTGACCAGCGCTACAAGGCTGCCCTGAATCATCACTACTCTCCGGCCCGTGGGGCGCAACCCGCCCAACGGACGGCAAATCGGGGAAAAATCTGGCGAGATCTTACCGGAAACCGCTCGCGAACGGCAGCGATGGCGCCTGCGATTCACGCCCCGCTCCGGTACACTTGGCGGATCTTCTGTCGGCTCACGGACGAGCAGACATCCAGTTTTTCGAATTCTTCTGCTCGGAGCCCGTCATGGACGACACCAACGCGAAAACGGTTCGCGAAATCCGCATCAACCCGATTGTCCCCAGCGAGTCTGTTTTGGTCGCTACCGCGCGCAGCATGCGCCCGCGTGATGAGGAAGCACCAGCCCCGCGCGACACCCGCAAGCATGTCGAAACCTGCCCGTTCTGCCGCGGCAATGAGCACATGACCCCGCCTGCCATCATGACCACTCCCAGCGAGGAAACTTGGGATGTGCGCGTGGTCGAGAACCTCTACCCCGTGCTCGGCGGCAGCGACCAGCAGCCTGGCAACTTCAGCTTCGGTCTACAGCAGGCGATCGATGGCTACGGTCGCCACGAGGTCTTAATTGACCACTCCAATCACGGCATTGCCCTGCAGGAAATGTCAGAAGCCCATCTGGCACGGCTCTTCGGCGTCTATCGGGAACGCATGCAGGCGCTCTACGAAAACCCGCGTATTCGCTATGTGTTGGCGTTCAAGAACTACGGCCCGGCGGCCGGCGCCAGCATTCGCCATACCCACTCGCAAGTGATCGCCATGCCTGTGGTCCCACAAAACGTCCATGACGAAGTGGAAAACAGCGCCAATTACTGGCGCAAGCATCACCAATGCATCTTCTGCAGCCTGATTGATGAGGCGCTGACCTTCGAGGCCACTCTGTATGACCGCACCTCCGGCGAAGTCCGTCGCCAAATCAATGTCGGACAGTATGTGGTGGAGCGCGGCGAACGCTTTGTGGCAATCAAGCCCTTCGCCAGCCGCTTCGAGTGGGAGGTCCATATCCTGCCGCTGGAACACCAGGCCGACTTCACCCACGTCACGGACGAAGATCTAGAAGACCTCGCGCGCGTACTGCGTCGCACCATGGGCCGCCTTGATGCGGTTCTGGGAGGCGTGCAGTACAACTACTTTCTGCATTCGCTGCCGCGCTGTGAGGACGAAAAGGAATGCCAGAACAGCTATCACTGGCACCTCGAAATCGTGCCGCGCACCAGCATCCCGACCGGCTTTGAGCTCGGCTCCGGCCTGTTTGTGAACACCATCAGTCCGGAAGAAGCCGCCGAACAGTTGCGTCAAATCAAGCTGGAATTGGGGCCGGGTGAGTAAACCCCGCGTACAAACTCCGCCACCGCTCATTGGAATTCCTGTCGGATTAGCCCAGAATCAATACGCATGACTGAAACTCGCACCAACCCGACGGATAACTTGGTGATCACGGCCGTTGGCCACGACCGCCCCGGTATCGTTCACCAGCTGACCCGAATCGTGCTCGACTACAACGGCAATGTGCTGGATAGCCGCATGACCGTGCTCGGCGGCGAATTCGCCATCTTGTTGTTGGTTTCTGGGAGCTGGGACACCATTGCACGGCTCGAGAGTGCGCTGCCCAAACAAACCGAAAAGCTAGGCCTGACCCTGCTGACCCGCCGCACAGCCTCACGCAAGGTTGCGGAAAATGTGCTGCCCTATCACGTCGAAGTCATCTCGATTGACCATCCAGGCATCGTCCACCACGTCGCCGATTTCTTCTCTTCACGCAACATCAATGTGGAAGAGCTTTCGACCAGTAGCAGCCCAGCACCGCACACCGGCTCACCGATGTTTATGTTGAACATGGTCGTTGGTGTCCCGGCCAGTCAATCCATCACCCAACTGCGCGATCAGTTCCTCGACTTCTGCGATCGCAACGGGCTGGATGGCATGCTCGAGCCCGTGAAATAAGCTGGTAACTGAAAAAAGACTCGGGCATACTCAGAATCAATGTCGACCGTCTCCCTCAATAAGGTTGTTCCCGACTTCACGCTACCGGCTACCGGTGATCAGACGATCCGCCTCAAAGATTTGCGCGGCCAAAACGTCGTCCTCTATTTCTACCCCAAAGACAGCACGCCTGGCTGCACCACGGAAGGCCAAAACTTCCGCGATCAGTACAAGGCCTTTGCCAAGGCAAACACCGTGGTCTTTGGCATCTCACGCGACAGTCTGCGTTCGCATGAGAACTTCAAAAGTAAACAGAATTTCCCGTTTGACCTTCTCTCGGATAGCGAAGAAGAAGTGTGCACGCTATTTGATGTCATCAAGCCCAAAAATATGTATGGGCGCGAAGTGATTGGCGTTGAACGCAGCACCTTCCTCATCGATGCAGCCGGAAAACTTCGACGAGAGTGGCGCAAGGTGAAGGTCCCGGGACATGTGGACGAGGTCCTAGCAGCGGCGCAGGAACTGGGTTGATTCCCGCGAACATTCCGCTGAGAGACCCCGGCCAACACTGGCAGGTTTTCTCACCAACGGAGTGTTCCGCCCATGACCGCAGCCATCGTGCATGAGCTTGATACCTTGAAGTCGTCCTCTAAGCCCCCCAAGACTGATCCGGCCGAACAGCGCTTGTTCATCCTCGACACAAATGTGTTGATGCATGATCCAACCGCGCTGTTTCGTTTTCAGGAGCACGATATCTATTTGCCGATGACGGTGCTCGAAGAGCTCGATCGCGGTAAGAAAGGGATGTCAGATGTGGCGCGTAATGTGCGCCAAGTCAGTCGCTTCCTCGATGAGCTGCTTGTCGACAGCACCCCGGAAGATATTCAAAACGGGCTGCCACTGAATACGCTCGAGATTGGCGCCAACGGCAACCTTACGGGTCGCCTCTATTTCCAAACCCAAGAAGAACATGCCGCACTCCCCGAATCGCTCCCGGGCGAGACGGCGGACAACCACATTCTTGAAACCGCGATCTCGTTACAAGATCGTTACAGCGTTACGCTCGTTACCAAAGACATCAATCTCCGCATCAAAGCGACCGTGCTCGGGATTCACTCCGAGGACTACCGTAACGATAAGGTGCTGGAAGATGCAGACCTGCTCAATACTGGCTATCTCGAATTGCCTCAAGGCTTCTGGGAAGAGCATGGCAAGAACATGGATTCTTGGCAGGAAGAAGGCCACACCTACTACCGCATCAAAGGTCCGCTAGTACAAGGCTGGATGCCCAGCTTGTTCCTGCATGATGCGCAAGAAGACTGCGATTACATCGTACGCAAGATTGAGGGCGAAGAAGCGCTGATTGAGCGCGCACATAACTATCGTACCGAGAACCACTCGGTCTGGGGCGTGACTGCGCGCAATCAAGAACAGAACTACGCACTCAATCTTCTGCTCGACCCAGAGATTGATTTTGTCACTATGCTCGGTCCAGCCGGTACTGGCAAAACCCTGCTCACGCTCGCCGCTGCGCTCCACCTCACGCTCGATAAGCAGGCCTTTCGCGAAATCATCATCACTCGTGTCACCGTACCGATTGGTGAAGACATCGGTTTCTTACCCGGCTCGGAAGAAGAAAAGATGGAGCCGTGGATGGGTGCTGTCATGGACAACCTTGAAGCCCTCACGGCCAATGCCGAAGGCGGCGAATGGGAGCGTGCAGCAACCAGCGACTTGATTGGCCAGCGTGTCAAAATTCGCTCGATGAACTTCATGCGTGGACGCACGTTCTACAACCGCTTCTTGATCATTGATGAAGCGCAAAATCTGACGCCAAAACAGATGAAAACACTGGTCACGCGTGCCGGCCCTGGCACCAAAGTCGTCTGTATCGGCAACATCGCACAGATCGATACGCCGTATCTAACCGAAACCTCGTCGGGTCTGACTTATGTAGTCGACCGCATGAAGGCGTGGGAACACAGTGGCCATGTCACCCTACGTCAGGGTGAACGTTCACGCCTGTCCGATTACGCGATTGGCGTGCTGTAGAACCACACCAGTCCAAAACAAGAAAAGCCCCGCAATGCGGGGCTTTTAAATGGGTCCGCACTCAATGGTGTGACAGCGGCTTGGTGGTGAACAAGTAATCTTTCAACTCCTTGTCCATACTCGGGTCGCGCCGGCGAATCCACTCCAACACCATTGCGGCATGCTCTTTTTCTTCATCACGATTGTGTGCCAGGATCGCCTTCAATTCCGGATCCTTACAAGCATCTACACGCTGGTTGTACCAATCTACCGCTTCGAGCTCTTCCATCAACGACGTGATAGCACGATGCATATCGCGCGTTTCATCGCTGAGCTCGTCAATCGGTTCGTGATAGCCCTCGTTCGCCATGATTGCCTCCTTAGGTCATTCTTTGTCGATTGTGTTATGCAGATTGCGCCTCACGCGGCCACGCATCCATCACCGCCTTCACCAGTGTGGCGAGCGGGATGGCAAAGAATACCCCCCAAAATCCCCACAAGCCGCCAAAGAACAACACCGCAACAATGATCGCGATCGGATGTAGATTAACCACTTCAGAAAACAGCAACGGCACGAGCAGATTGCCATCCAACGCCTGAATCACCGCATAGATGCCCATCACCCACGCGAATTCCGCGGTCCAGCCAAATTGAAAGAAGGCAACAATTGCAACCGGAATGGTGACGACTGTCGCCCCGATATACGGCACCAACACAGAAATACCAACGAGGGCCGCAAGCAACACCGCATATTCCAAACCGAACACTGCAAACCCCACCCAGGTTGCCACGCCCACAATCAGGATTTCCCAAAACTTGCCACGCACATAATTGGCAATCTGATCGTCCACATTGTTCCAAACCTTCAGACTTAATCCATATTCACGCGGGAGCAAGCCTTTGAACCAACGCAGCAACTCTTGCTTGTCTTTGAGCATGAACAACACCAACAAGGGCACCAAAATCAGATAAATCAACAACGTAACCAAACCCGGAATCCAACTCAGCGTCTGCGAAAGTGCGCTCTGCCCAAACTCCGTCATGGAACGACGAATAGCGGTTGAAAGCTCATTAACCTGTTCAACACTTATCAATTCTGGATACTGCGCCGGCAGCGTCATCAACAGCTTTTGCCCCTCATCCACCATCATCGGAATGCTGGTGAAAAACTGGCTAATCTGATGCGAAAGAATAGGTAACAAACCGAACAACACGGCGGCAAGCAACGCAAGAAACACAATGAAGACGAGGCTAACCGCCAGCCAGCGCGGCACCCCCAACTTCATCCCCAACTCAACCGGGTAATCAAGCAGATAGGCAAAAACGACTGCAGCCAAGACCGGACCAATCCAGCCGCCAAACAAAACAATGACCGCAAAAAATACGACCAGGAATGTGGTGAGGATGACCACTTGCGGGTCCGAGAAGCGGCGTCGAAACCAATGCCGAACGGGTTCAATCACAGCATCACCTCATGGATGAAAAAATGCATCATGACCGCCTTTCATTGCGACGGATCTCACCCCAACGCTCATAATGCTCCACGAACAAACCTTCCAACTCATCAATCACCTCAAGCGCCGCACGACCATGAACTAAGTGTTGCGTCATCAGCGAACTGGCTTGATCCAGCAGCGTGCGTCCCGTATCGAGCATCGGGTACGTCTGACGCAAACGCTTCAAGGCGCCCACCACACTCTCCTTTTCTGGACGCGGGATAGTCAGCGGCTCGGAAGGCAGCTCGGGTTTTGTGGTGCGCTGATTCGCTTCTAGGAAACGAGCAAAATCACTCAGACTTTGCTGCGCTTCTGCATCGAGTCCTCGATACAGAAGCATCATGGCCTCTGCGCTCAGGGGCTTATTTTTTGCTTTGTTGAGCACAATACTCGCGCGCAAATTCCAGCAGCTCTTCGATCGCACGCAGACGGAACTTCTGCTTTTGATGCACGAACGAGAATGGACGCGTCAATTGTGGATCCAGCGGAATCGCAATCACTGTACCCAAACGCAGCTCTTTCTGGATCGAAGAGCGTGAAAGAATGGTCATTCCGATCCCTGCCTCTACCGCGCCCTTTACTGCCTCGGGGCTGCCAAGTTCCATAATGACATCCAGCTCATCCGGATTAATACCCGCGTGTTCAAGCTGATCACGAATCACCTCACGAGTACCAGAGCCTTCTTCACGCCAAATGTAGGGATACTGCACGATCTCCTTCAAGCTGACCGAAGACTTACCTACAAGCGGATGCTTCGGTGGAACCACCAACACCAACTCATCATTGCGGCAGAGCTCAACCTGTAGCTTCTTGTTCAACACTGGCGCTTCCACAATGCCGAGATCAATGACATTGTTTTCGATCATCTGCACCACGCCATCGGTATTACCAACCTTGAGTCGCACCACTAGATTAGGATATTTGGTTTTAAAAGCGCCCAGCATCTCTGGCAGCATGTATTCCGCGATGGTCGTGCTCGCACCCAGCATCAGCACACCGCTGATTTCACCGGTGAGCTCGCGCACCGAGTTATCCATCTCGCCATAGAGATCAAGAATGCGCTCAGAGTATTCAAAGACCCGCTCGCCTGCTTGCGTCAGACTGATGCGATTATGGGTGCGGTCAAACAGCCGCGTATTGAAATAGTCCTCCAACTGGCGCACCTGAAAGGTCACCGCCGGCTGGGTCATGTGCAACGTCTCTGCCGCTTTGGTAAAGCTCAGCAGTCGTGCAACGGTGTGAAAAACTTGAAGCCTGCGATCGGCCATAACACTCTCCTGCCAGCTGCCGCATCATCTTGTTGCGGCATGCCGATCGCCTCTGTGAGGCTTGTCATGCTAAAAAATCAGCGCGTTACACCCTATTCCCGCACATTTTGAGCGGTGATGAGTCGCACTCCCGTTTAATAAAGCGGCTTTATAGCAGCGACAAACTAGGTTTTGCAAGAGATTCTGATACCCCCATCGGGAGAGACCGGGGCAAATGCCCCAAGCAACACGCCCGAAACGAGGATTAGAGCGCTAGGCGATAGCCCCAAGTTTCGGCGAAGCGCGCCTCGAAACCGGCACGATCCAAGGCGTGATTTTGCGTACCGGCATGGGCGATCTTAATCGCCCCCATCAGCGAAGCCACGCGCCCAGTCGTCTCCCAGTCGAGGTCGTTACGCAACCCAAATAGTAGTCCCGCGCGATAGGCATCGCCGCAACCGGTCGGATCCACCGGAGCCTCGACCGCCACTGGCGGAATCTCAATACAACCGCCATTGGCATAGATCTGCGAGCCCTCACCCCCCTTGGTCACGATCAGACCATGCACCCGCTCCGCAAGCTGCTCAAGAGACAAACCTGTGCGCTCGGAAAGTAGGGCCGACTCATAGTCATTCACCGCCACCCAGGTCGCTTGATCAACAAACTGGGTCAAGTCATTGCCATCAAACATCGGCATGCCCTGACCCGGATCAAAGATAAAGGGAATACCCGCTTCAACGAACTGCGTTGCATGATCAATCATGCCCTGACGCCCATCCGGTGAAACGATACCCAACACAATCCCCTGCGCGTCGCCAACTGTATTGCGATGGCTCTCACTCATCGCGCCGGGGTGAAACGCAGTGATCTGGTTGTCATCCATGTCTGTGGTAATGAAGGCCTGACCGGTGTACTGCTCATCGACTATGGTGATGTGACGCTCATCCACACCGCACTGCTGCATCCAATGCGAATAGGCGGAGAAATCCATACCCACGGTTGCCATCGGCAATGCCGGCTCACCCAGCGCATTAAGATTGTAGGCAATGTTGCCAGCCGTACCTCCAAACTCGCGCCGCATCTGCGGCACCAAGAAGGACACATTAATCATGTGCACCTTGTCTGGCAGGATGTGGTTCTTAAAGCGATCAGGAAACACCATGATGTGGTCGTAGGCATACGACCCGCAAATCAGTACGGACATCCAACTTCCTCGTACGGGAAGCGCCTCGGCGCTTCAATTCAAGATTGGGCTTCGCCCTCGTTATTCGTGCTGACTCCGCAGAGCTCAGGCAAGCGCTGCCGGCTGATCCCAAGTGAGGTCGAGTTCACGGGCCGCACGCACATCATCAAGACGACGTACCGGCATAGTCCATGGCGCACCCTTAATACGATCGGGTTCCGTCATCGCTTCATTACGAATCTGAATCATGGCCTCAACAAACCCATCCAGCGCTTCCTTGCTCTCGGTTTCCGTCGGCTCCACCAACAAACATTCCGGGATCAATAGCGGGAAATAAGTGGTCGGCGCATGGAAACCAAGATCCAACAAACGCTTGGCCAAATCCATCGCAGTAATGCCCTGCTCTTTTGCCATGGTCTTGAGCGTAAGAATGAACTCATGCGTGGCACGACGATCCGGCAACGCCACCTCAAAGCCTTCGCTCTTGAGTCGCGCCATCAAGTAGTTCGCATTCAAAGTTGAGTATTCCGCTACCCGCGTCATGCCATTGCGGCCCAACATGCGTGCATACACATAAGCCCGCAGAATCACGCCGACATTGCCCGCCCACGCATGCAAACGACCAATGGTCTTCGGCCGATCCGCTTCGGTCACCCAACGATACTGGTCATTTTCATGAATCACGCTGGGGATCGGCAGATAGGGCAACAAACGCTTGCTCACCCCCACCGGGCCTGAACCCGGACCCCCGCCACCATGCGGGGTAGAGAAGGTCTTGTGCAAGTTGATGTGAATGACATCAAAGCCCATATCACCTGGACGAACCTTGCCCAGAATCGCATTCAGATTCGCGCCATCGTAATACAACAAGCCACCCGCCTCATGTACGATCTTAGCGATGGTGACAATGTTGCGATCAAACACACCCAGCGTCGATGGGTTCGTCAACATGATGCCGGCGGTTTGCGGACCGACCGCAGCCTTCAGCGCTTCGACATCAACATCACCGTTATCACCGGTTGGGATTTCTCGCACGGTAAAACCACACATCACAGCAGAAGCCGGATTGGTGCCATGCGCCGCATCCGGAACCAAGATCTCGGTACGCGCAGTGTCGCCACGATCATCGTGATAAGCGCGAATCATCGCTACCCCTGCAAACTCACCCTGCGCACCGGCAGCCGGCGCGAGCGAAAAGCCCGCCATACCGGTCACATCAGCAAGCATGCCCTGCAAATCATGCAGGCACGCCATCACGCCCTGACTGGCGTTGTCGGGCGCCGCAGGATGACGCGAAACAAAACCCTCCAACATCGCGAGCTTATTCGAGCCACGCGGGTTGTGCTTCATGGTGCAGGAGCCCAACGGATAAAAATGCGTATCGATCGAGAAGTTCTTCTGCGATAAGCGCGTGTAATGACGAACGACTTCCAATTCAGAAACGGCTGGCAAGCCAATATCGCCCTGACGCAACTGATTGCCCGGGAGATCCGCGAAGTCCGCAACTTCAGGCGCCACATACTGTGCTGGATTGCTACGACCGCTACGACTGTGTTCAAAAATCAACATAGGATTCTCCGCGATCACGCCTTGAGCGCATCGGCAAGGGCCGAAGCAAAACATTCGATTTCATCATCGCTACGCTTTTCTGTCGCACACACCAGCAAACCCTGCTTGAGCTCGCTGTATGCGCCCATCAGGTCAATGCCAGCGACAAACTTCTGCTCCGCAAGTCGCGCAATGACCTCGGCCGCCGGCTTTGGTAACTGCAAGGCTGCTTCATGGAAGAAAGCTCCAGAGAAGATGCGTGTTACGCCTTCGATTTGACAAAGACGGTCGACTAGCTTGCGCGTCTGCGCATGGCTATGACTCGCAACACGACGCAGACCTTCATCACCAAGCAAGCTCATATGAATCGTGGCTGCCGTAACGATCAAACCTTGGTTGGTACAAATGTTTGATGTCGCCTTGGAACGACGAATGTGCTGCTCACGCGCCTGTAGGGTCAGCGCATAACCCACCTTGCCATCGAGATCCACCGTGCGCCCAATTAAGCGCCCCGGCATTTGCCGCACGTAATCTTTGCGGCAAGTTAAGAAGCCAAAATACGGCCCCCCCGAAGAAAGTGGCGCCCCCAAAGGCTGCCCTTCACCACAGGCAATATCGGCGCCCTTCGCACCCCATTGCCCTGGCGGACTCAACAGCGCCAAAGACACTGGATTCACCGCCGCAATGACGAACGCATTTTGTGCATGTGCCCAATCCGTAAGCGCATCCACATCTTCCAATTGGCCGAAGTAATTCGGTTGTGGAATCACCACAGCCGTTATGTCGGTACCTGCGTATGCATCCAGTGCCGCACGATCGATCGTGCCAGTCTTTGCATCGAACGCCACATCAACCAACTCCACATTCTGATGACGCACGATGGTTTCGACCACCTTGCGCCAAGTCGGGTTGAGTGTCAGCGGCATCAATACGCGACGCGATTTAGATTTGCGATGACTACGCACTGCCATCAGCACCGCTTCAGCAAGACCCGATGCGCCGTCATAGAGCGATGCGTTCGATACATCCATGCCGGTCAGGCGGCTCATCATGGTCTGATATTCGTATAACAGTTGCAGCGTGCCCTGACTGGCCTCCGCCTGATACGGCGTATAAGCACTGTAGAACTCGCCGCGCGTGGTCAATTCCCACACTGCCGCCGGAATGTGATGGTCATACGCACCACCACCTGCAAAGCAAATCGGCGCACCGTCTTGCTTCGCGCGCTGTGTCATCAGCTGAGTGATGCCGAGCTCACCCACGCCTTCGGGAATACGCTCCGGCGGCGTTGCAACCAGCCCCTCTGGAATCTCATCAAAGAGGTCATCTATGGATGAGGCACCAATTGTGGCCAGCATGTCCTGAACATCTTGTTCGGTATGCGGGATAAAAGGCATAACGGCTCCTTGCCGAGATCAATTCAAAAGCAATCAGTCTTCTGCAACTGCTGCGTAGGCTGATGCATCCATCAGATCTTCAAGGTCGCCATCAAGCCGGACCTTAAACATCCAACCACCTTCATACGGATCGTCGTTGATGGTTTCCGGCGCATCAATCAAGGCCTCATTCACCTCAATCACTTCACCCGTAATCGGGCTGTACACATCCGATGCGGCCTTCACCGACTCGACAACCGCGCACTCGCCACCTGTTGTCACGGTCATGCCGACCTCGGGTAATTCAACGAAGACAATGTCACCCAACAAATGCTGAGCGTGGTCAGTGATACCAACCGTGACAACCTCACCACCATCACGCACCCATTCATGCGACTCGGTGTACCGCAGCTCTTCCGGGATCTTGCTCATGCAACCACTCCAGCAATTTGAAAGAAAAAAGAAACGAGTTACAGGTCGACCAGCGCCTGTCCCTCACGCACAAAATTTGCTTTCACCACGCGGGCGTTCAGCGCCTTGCCACGCACTTCCACCTGACAGGTGTCTCCAAGCTTCAAGCCCGAGGCGGTTTCCACGCGCGCCAGCGCAATCGAACGCTCCAGAGTCGGCGAGAAGCCACCGCTGGTGATCTCGCCTACATTGTGTCCATTAGCCTGCACCAGCATGTGCGAACGCAGTACGCCACGGTCTTGCAGCAGCAAGCCAATCATCTTGCGTGGCACGCCAGCTGCCTTTTGCGCTTCCAACGCGGTACGCCCAACGAAGTCACGCTTCGGCGCACCTTCGTCGCCCCACGCAATCGTCCAGTTCAAGCCAGATTCCAAGGGCGTCGTTGTGGTGGTCATGTCACTGCCATACAGCATCATGCCCGCCTCAAGACGCAAGGTATCGCGCGCACCCAACCCACAAGGCTGAATCCCGGCATCCAAAAAGCGCTGCCACCATTGCTGCACGACTGCGCTTGGGACAACCCATTCGAAACCATCTTCACCGGTATAACCGGTGCGCGCCGCGAACACGACGCCGAGATCGGTCTCAACTTCCGCGGCATAAAACCGCTTGAGCCCTTCGACCCTTGCATGCGCATCACCACTCAACAAACTCAACGCCTTCTCGCGCGCTTGCGGCCCTTGCACCGCAATCATCGCCAACTCAGGGCGCTCGGTAATCGCGACCTCAAACGAAGTCGCTTGCGCCTGGAACCAGGCGAGATCACCGTCACGCGTCGCTGCATTACTCACAATCCGGTAGTTGCCGTGGCCACGCTCATAAACGATGAGGTCATCAATGACTCCACCCTCAGGATTGAGCATACAGGTGTACAAAGCTTGATTCGGTTGCAGCTTGGCAACGTCGTTGGCGACTAGATGCTGTAACCAAGCCTTCGCGCCAGCGCCGGCAATGTCGCTCACCACCATGTGGCTGACATCGAACATACCGGCACTACGGCGAATGATGTGATGTTCCTCAACCTGCGAACCGTAATTGATCGGCATTTCCCAGCCGGCGAAATCGACGAGCTTGGCACCCGCCGCAACATGCGCCGCATACAAAGCGGTACGTTGCAGGGAAGAATTGGATTCAGACATCGGTGTCTCCGGTACGCGTGTCGACCACAACGTTCACACCTGCGACGCAGATGGATGTTGTGACGACCCCTCTGTCCGGGCACCTGAGAGATTGGTCGCGTCCGAGAGCAATCTGCTCCCGTGCGCCGTCCCCTTCGGTGGAGCACAAGCCGCGCTTGTGATCACTCTCCAGAGTCAGCTCGATCAGTCCTTGCAGTCCGTGTGCCTGAGCGTTTCCGGGTCTTGTTGCGCCTTCGGCGGCAGTCGTGCGACTGCGCTCTCCCACGAGGACCTTGCTGGTGGCTCAGCATACCCCAGCCACGAGGGACGGCCAAGCGCTCCGCTATGGCCTTTTTCAATACCTACCAAAGATTCTCTGAATACCGGCCTCAGCGTGGCCACAGATCCATGCAACCGCAGCCCTACTGCGGATCTCGCGTCGTTCTGCGGACCAGCAGCAACACCGGCAAAAGACCGGCCAGGACGAGCGTCAGCGAGGGCAGCGCGGCGCGTTCCCATTCACCTTCGGAGGTGAGCTCATAGATCCGTACCGCCAAGGTGTCGCCGCCAAAAGGCCGCAGCAGCAAGGTTGCCGGCATCTCCTTCATCACCTCAACCAAGACCAGCAACAAGGCCGTCACCATTCCCGGACGCAACAGCGGCAAAATCACCCGCCGCACAATCTCAAAATCACGTGCGCCCAGGCCGCGCGCTGCCTCGGAATAACTCGGCCGCACACGCTCAAAAGCACTGTCCACGGCACCATGTGCAACGGCGAGAAAACGCACCACATAAGTAAAGATCAACGCGAATGCACTGCCACTGAGCAGCAACCCAATCTGTTCCCCCGTAAGCTGCAAAACCCAGTCACTCACACGTCGATCAATGGCCACGAAGGCGATCATGCTGCCGACCGCCAGTACCGAACCCGGCAAGGCATAGCCCAGGGTCGCGATACGCACCGCAGTGCGCGTAACCGGTTCATCCCGTTGACGCAGCGTCAGCACCAAAATAAGTGAAGCCAGCAAGGTCAGCGCCGCTGCAATCGCGCCAAACAACAACGTGTTTTCCAACAAGCTAAGGTACTTAGCATCGAACTCAACATGTACGGTCTCAACAACCCAGACCAGTAACTGTGCCGACGGCGCAAGAAACGCAGGGATGAGCACCAGCCAGCAAAAGCCAGCCGCGAGCCACGCACGCCTGCCCATCAATTGCTTGCGCTGCGCAGGACGACTGCGGCCGGTTTCATAGCGCGCCTTACCCCGCGCCGAACGCTCCGCGAACAAGGCCAAGGCCACAAACAACAGCAGAATGGACGCAATCTGCGCGGCCGCGGGAAGACTAAACAGTCCGTACCAAGCCTTGTAGATTGCAGTGGTGAAGGTGTCATAGTTGAACACCGATACCGCACCAAAATCTGCCAAGGTTTCCATCAGCGCCAAAGCCACACCGGCAACCACCGCCGGCCGGGCCATCGGCAACGCCACCCGCAAGAAGGAAGCGACCGGGCCCAATCCCAATACCCGTCCAGCCTCCAATGCATTACGCCCTTGCGACAAAAACGCGCTGCGCGCCAATAAATACACATAAGGATAGAGCGCGAGACTCATCACTATGATCACGCCACCAGGCGAACGAATCTGCGGGAACCACGAGAGATCGGCCGTCAGCACATGCAATGCGCCCTGCACCGGCCCAGCAAAGTCCAACAAACTGATCAAGACAAACGCAAGCACATAGGCGGGCATCGCCAAGGGCAACATCAACAACCATTCCAACCACTTACGCCCCGGGAACTCATACGCAGTCACCAGCCACGCCAGACTGGTACCGAGGACAAACACACCTGCACCAACGCCCAGCAACAACACCACCGTGTTGTGCACCAACTCGGGCAACACGGTTTCCGATAAGTGCTGCCAGATCTCGGCTTCAACCTGGAGCCAGCCCGCCATCACAATCAACAGCGGCAGCAGCACCATCGCCGCCAACAGCAGCGTGGTGAAGCGCAGCGGGCGACAGCCGAGACGACGCAAAAAACCCGGGACCGGCGTGGTCCCGGGTGCTTCGCCCGGCAAGGGTAGGCGGTTCATTACTTCCAACCAGCGCGATCCATCAACATCACTGCCTGTGGTTGCAGCCGTCCCGCATCTGCGACCCGCAAGGTATCGGCCTTGAACGACCCCCATCTGGCAACCACTGGATCCAACGCAACATCAGCGCGCACTGGGAATTCCATATTCAAGCCCGCGAACTTCGCTTGAGCCGCAGGACTGGCCAGCCACTCTAACAAAGCGCGTGCGCCCGCAGCATTATCGGCATGCTTCACGATACCGGCACCCGAAACATTCATGTGTACACCCGTACCATCCTCAGCTTGCCCCGGCCAAGCAATCGCGAGCGGCAGGTCCGGACTCTTCTTTTGCAGACGACCAAAGTAATACGTGTTCACTAGCGTGACATCACACACACCCTCGGCAACGGCTTGCATCGCTTTGGTGTCATTCGAGAACGGTGGTACAGCAAGATTCGCCACCCAACCCCGCACGATTTCTTCGGTTTTGGCTTCGCCAAAACGCTGAATCATCAGCGCAACCAACGATTGGTTATAAACCTTCTTTGACGTCCGCAGGCACAGACGCCCCTTCCACTGTGGATCTGCAAGACCCGCATAACTGCTCAGCTCCTCAGGCTTCACCTTGTTGGTGTTGTAGACCAAGGTCCGCGAGCGCAAAGACAATCCATACCAACGCCCTTCGGAATCACGATAGGCTTCCGGAACGGCTGCATCCAACGCCTGAGAATCGGCTGATTGCAGCACACCCTCATCGGCCGCCTTCCAGAGATTGCCCGCGTCCACGGTCATAAATAAATCCGCCGGGGTGCGATCGCCTTCGGCTTTGATCCGCTCCAACAGTGGACCCTCTTTATCGGTCAGCCAGGTAATCTTGGCACCGGTTTCTTGCATGTATTGCGTGAACAACGGCTTGATTAAATGCTCTGCACGCGCGCTATAAACCACCACGTCCTTGTTGTGATCAACCGCTGTCTGCGCTTCTTCTTTCCCTGAACAGGCACTCATTGAGACCGCCAGTACCGAACCGGCCAGCAGCGAAAATCCGAAACGCGGCCCACGCGTGACGACCGAACGATGCATATCAATCCTCCCAACAAATAAATAAAACGGGGCAGCGCACCCATGCCTGCCGCAACCCGCTGCAAATGTTAAATGAGAATCTATTGTATTTGCAAGTGAGACTGGAGGAGCGGCCAGGACTCCAACCGGCTGTCCATCGCTTGCAATGCGAATTGACGCTTCAACAACGCACTCTTGCCCACGGCCGCAAGCCCCCAGCGGCGCAACGTCCGTAACGGCGCCTGCTCCTGCTCAAACAAGGATTTCAGCCCCGCCATACCGGCTTGCATCAATAAATTATCGCCGCGCCGCGCGCGTTCATAACGACGCAACCCTGCGAAATCGCCCGGATCCGTTTGCTTCGAAGTTCCTTCCCCGGCACAACCCAAGATCGCTGCCAAGGCAGCCACATCTTGGAATCCCAGATTCACGCCCTGTCCGGCGAGCGGATGCAGCGTGTGTGCCGCATCCCCCAACAGCGCAACACGAGGACGCACATAGTGTTCGGCTTGACGTTTCTGTAGTGGGAAGGTGATGCGTGGCGTGGCGCTGATTACTGGACCCAACGGCGTCTCGCCAAGAGCGCTGGAAAGTGCCGCACAAAACGCCGCATCGTCGAGTGCAACATGCTCCGCAGCCTGCTCCGGTGATTGCGACCACACGATGGAACAACGCCCATCGGCCAACGGCAAGAACGCCAAGGGACCACTCGGCAAGAAGCGCTGCCAAGCCGTGTCTTGATGCGCATGCTCGGTCTGAACCGTTGTGACCAAAGCATCATGACCATAGGCCTCGCGTTGCACATCAATGCCCAACATCGAGCGCACACTGGATTCCGCACCATCCGTTACAGCCAGCAAACGTGCGCGATAACGTTGTGTGACACTGGCCGCATCGACACAAGCCGCACGCACCATCACCCGTACCAATGTCACATCGGTCTCAACCTGCACGCCGGCTTCTACCAGTGCTTGCCACAACGCCGCACGCAAGGTTTCATTTTCAAGGAAGTAACCCAACGCAGACACACCGCTTTCACTCGCCGTGAAATGCATGCCACTGGCAGGAGCATCCCCTTCCCACACCTGCATCGCTTGATACGGTAAGACTCGCGCGGGATCGACACGCGACCACACGCCCAAATGATTCAGCAAATTGAACGACGCCGGACTGATGGCACTGACCCGTGCCGTTTCTGCGCGAGAAGATGCAACTGTCTGCGGCGCAGAGCCCGCTTCGAGCATCCGCACACGCCAACCGGATTGCGCGAGCGCCAAAGCTGTCGCAGCGCCGATCAAACCGCCACCCACGACCAATACATCATCCATCACAGCATCATGAAGCACCGCGCTCATGCAGCATCCAACTTCAATCCGCGCATCAGACGCGGCAACGGACCATTCATGCCGAGATTGCGCTTCGCCAAAGCATGACGCAGGGGCGCCACCAACTCCATCGCCAACAAGCCACTGCTGCGCCCCAAACGCACAGGCAAAGCCGGATGAGTAAACAAGCGCACCAATGAATCCGTGAAATCGGCCGTGCGCGCCTGATCGCCCACACGCTTCTGCTCATAAGCCTGTAACACCGATGCCGCCGCAATGTCCTGCTGCTGTACATGCGCAGCACGCAGGATCTCCACCAGCCAAGCGACATCGCGCAAGCCCAAGTTAAAGCCCTGGCCCGCAACCGGATGCAAGGTGTGAGCGGCATTTCCAATCAACACCACACGACCCGCCACACTTTGTTCCGCACGCAACATCTGCAAGGGATAACTTTTGCGCATGCCGACGCGCAACAAACGACCGAGACGACCACCAAACTTATCTTGCAACGCCATGAGGAATTCCGCATCACTCAACCCAAGCAACGCATCACGACGCTCAGCCGTCCCAGTCCAGACCAAGGCCATGCGTGGCTGACCATCGACATCCGCAAGCGGCAAAAACGCCAACGGACCCTGATCGGTAAAACGCTCATAAGCGACATTCTGATGTGGCTTTCCTGGCGTAACGTTGGCCACGATTGCATGCTGATCGTACTCACGCTGTTGAATCTGAATCCGTCCTTGCGCCACCAATTCTTGGCGAATGGGTGACTTGCCGCCATCCGCCGCAACCAACAACGTCGCCTGCCAAACCTGCGTAACGCCAGCTTCCAGAACCACCTCTGCCGTAACCGCGCCATCCTCTTGCTGGAAGGAAATCAGCTTGGCCGGTGCCAATACCTGAATGCCCGCCTGCTGCTGCAAGGCTTGGTGCAGCGCGCGCCCCAAAATACGGCCCGTCACAACTTGGCCGAGTGCAGGCACACCCTCTTCTTCGGCATGCAAGCGCGTAAAGCCAAAGTGACCCGCGTCGGATACATGAATCTGGCGAATCGGCGTGGCTTCATTGGCCAAATCACGCCACAAGCCTAAGCCCTCAAGAATGCGCTGCGAGCCCCACGCCAACGCAATCCCACGATCGTCATACGCGGCGGTCGCTTGCTCGACGAAAGGCTGCGTCTCTACCAAAACCACACGTAAACCACTCGGCGCTAATGCCAGCGCGAGAGAGGTGCCCGCCATGCCGCCGCCCACAATCAATACATCACAGGTTTGCACTGCCGTACTCATTCAATCAGCACCCACATGCATTACCCGGCTGCCATCCAGCGCTCAATCTCGTCGGCATCGGTCGGCACGCCCACAGTGAGGTTTTCATAACCGTCTTTGCTGACCACGAGATCATCTTCGATCCGAATGCCAATCCCTTGCAGCGCTTTTTTCACGCCACGTTCACCGCGTGAAACGTACAAACCCGGCTCCACCGTGAGCACCATGCCCGGCTCGAGCAAACGCCAGCGTCCATCAATCTTGTATTCACCAACATCATGCACATCCATGCCCAACCAATGACCGGTGCGATGCATATAAAAACGCCGATAACTCAGCTTCTTCAGATTCTCGCTGAGACTGCCCTTGAGCAGACCGACATGCAGCATGCCCTTGGTCAACACACGCACCGCAGCGGCATGCGGATCATCCCAATGGTTGCCCGGCTGCACTTTGGCAAACGCCGCATGCTGCGCCTCTAACACGATGTCATACAACTCACGCTGTACGGGTGAGAACCGTCCATTCACAGGATAGGTGCGTGTCACATCCGAAGCGTAGTGATCCAACTCCGCACCGGCATCAACCAAGACCAGATCGCCATCGTTTAAGACGTCGTTGTTCTCAACGTAATGCAGGACTGTGGCGTGATTGCCACCCGCAACAATCGACGGATACGCCGGCGAACGCGCGCCTTGGCTATGAAATTCATGGAGGTATTCCGCCTCAAGCTGGTATTCCAGCATGCCCGGATGGACCGCCCGCATGGCCCGCTTATGTGCGGAAACCGTGATCTTCGCCGCCTTGCGCATCTGCGCGAGCTCGGCGCGCGACTTGAATAAGCGCAACTCATGCAACAGCGGATCCAACGCAACAAACTCGCTCGGCGCCTGCACCCCTAGTCGCGTTTTCTGACGCAACTCATTCACCCACTGCAGCAATGCGCCATCGAATTCCGGATCAGCGCCCATATTGCAATAAATCCGCTCACTACCTTCGAGCAGGCCAGGCAGAATCTCGCCCAAATCCTCAATCGGATAGGCCTGATCAAAACCGAATTTGCTTACCGCTGCCTCGGGCCCAACACGATACCCATCCCAACGCTCTTTCTCAGGGTCGCGCTCGCGGCAAAACAGAATGCTCTCCATGCCGCGCGCGCCGCGCTTCAACACCAGCAGCGCTTCCGGCTCAGCAAATCCAGTCAAGTAATAAAAATCGCTTTCTGCACGGAAGGGATAATGCACATCGCGATTCCGAGTTTTCTCTGCCGCCGTCGGTAGCAGCAACACACTGTCTTTATCCAGCATACGTAGGACATGACGACGACGACTGGCAAATTCACGCAGATTCATGAGTTTCCTAATTTTTATCTCAATGCACCGAGCGGCTTGCCGGCACATTCGCCTGCGGCGGCGGCATCGCATCCCGCACAATCATCACACCCGCACGGATGTATTCGACCAGCTGCATGAAATGCTGTTCCGCTTCATCACTGTCATCGTCTTCGGCATGCTGTAAACGTGCGATCTCAACCACATCATGCAAGAACTCACCGACCATGCGTTCATCGGTATTGCCACCCGCTTCAGCAAAGCCATGCAGAAAACCCGAACACCATTCCGCCAAGGCGCCACTGCGCAAAAACAAAGACACCTCATCATCGGGCAACAAGGGCTGAAAGTTGAGCGAGGCCTCGTCTAGCGCGCGCCGCATTTCGGCAAAGCGAGCGACCATGCGCTGTACCGCCTCGGTTGCCAAAAGGTCCCCTTCTGCTGGCGGACCAATCTGTTTCTGCACCCATGGCGCGACCTGTTCAGCCCCTTGCACCACCATCAAGCCGCACAGCTCGCCATCAAACTCGGAAGCTGACAAGGGCAGTCCAAGACGTTTCATCGCCTGCGCGACTTGAGAGTGGGTAGGAGCGGTGCGGTTTTCAGTCATGGCGCAAATTCTCGCAGGCGACCTGCCAAAACGCGAATTTCCATTGAACTCCTCACCCAAATCCAGAAAAAAGCCAACGCCCGTGCAAGCTGAGATTGACCTCGCGAAGCCGACCGCTCTATCCTCGCCGCCATGACTACGGTTTCTGAACAAAGCACCGCCGGCCAACCGCTCGAAAGCGAGCTGCGCGCGCTCGAACATCGCACCTATGAATTGGTGAAATTGTGCGAGACCCTGCAAGAAGAAAACCGTCGTCTGAATCGCGAACGCGAACGTCTGTTACGCAACCAAGAAGAAGCGCATTCGCGTGTTGAAGATGTCATCAACAAACTGCGCACCCTCGAGGCTTCAGCATGAGCAACGATGCAGTTACTGTTCAGATCCTCGACAAGGATTACCAAATCCGTTGCCCAGTAGAAGAACATGATGCGCTACGCGAATCCGCAGCCCTGCTCAATAAACACATGCGCGACATTCGCGGCAACGGCAAAATCGTTGGTAGCGAACGGATTGCGGTGATGGCCGCACTCAACATTGCACATGAACTGGTGCAGGCGCAGAATGGCGGACAGAGTTCGTTGTCACGCGTCAGCAAACGTATAAAAGGTTTGACGACCGCCATCGAAGAAGCACTCGAGCAAGGCCGCCAGTTGGCCCTCGACTAAACTTCGTCACCCCCACACAGCGACTCAAAGTTTTCGGATTGCGCTACAGCGAAATCCAAACAGTTACGGCGTCCTCTGCGGTGTTCGATCTTGGGCACTTGTTCCTTGATCCTATGCGTATATCGCTCGGGGAGTTCGCGCAGACCCTGTGTGCAAGCTCGTCTTGTAACGAGAAGCCTAATCAGCCTGCGCTGCACCCCACCTTGAACTTCGGGTTCAAGGACGGCGAGCCCTAACGGCACAGGCGGGGGGCGCCACCTTTTTCCAAACATGGCCACGCGCAACACCACATCTGACCTCAACGCGCTTCGTCGTCACATTCGACATCAACGACGCGCCCTGAGCGAAGGCCAGCGCCACGCGCATGCCGAGTTGCTTGCGCATCACTTCAGTGGTCATGCCTGGTTTCGCCGCGCACAACGCATTGCCGCGTTTCTGCCCAACGATGGCGAACAAGACCCCACACCGCTGATCGAAACGGCTTGGGAGCG
Organism: uncultured Piscirickettsiaceae bacterium; assembly: GCA_964654355.1. GTDB lineage: Bacteria > Pseudomonadota > Gammaproteobacteria > CAZZIQ01. The sequence goes on along the minus strand of CAZZIQ010000009.1, from coordinate 535 downwards.
CGGCAAACAGGTCTTCTTGCCCGTACTGAACCGACTCTATGGCAACCGCCTGTGGTTCTTTCCCTACACACCTGAAACCCGCCTCGCTCCCAATCGCTTCGGCATTCTCGAACCGCCAATAAAACCTTTTACGCCCGTTCCGGTCTGGACGCTTGATCTGGTCCTCACACCATTGGTGGCCTTTGATGCCAACGGCAACCGCCTCGGCATGGGGGGCGGTTACTACGACCGTACCTTTGCCTTCCTGCGCCACAACCCACGTCACAAACCCCGCCTGCTCGGGGTGGCGCATGATCTACAACACACCAACACAACCTTGCCGCGACAGGCATGGGATGTGCCGCTACAAGGCGTACTGACCGAATCCGGCCTCTCCACCTTCGCGCCCCCGCACTGTAAAAAAAGCGTCAACGTTTCGTCATAAGCAACGCCTACCCTGCAAGGCCCGCCCAAGGATTTGGGCATTCCACTTGCAGAGAAGATTGCATGACGAATTTCGATTCCACCACCCATGATCTCGATCAGGTCAGCGAAG
>CAZZIQ010000008.1:0-43848 GCA_964654355.1 uncultured Piscirickettsiaceae bacterium | reverse complement strand
ACGGGTTGGCATCAAACCACACCCGGCGAGCATACCCTTAGGACACCACGGCGCGTAGCAAAAAACCTAGCTTGGTCCGGAATATGATCATGCTATAAAAAAACCCGGCCGAAGCCGGGTTTTTTGTTCCGCCATGCGGCGAGTGATCGCGAACCGCTCTGAATCAATAACCGCCCTTACGACGTGATTCCGGCAAGCCGCCGATCATGCCGGCCTGTTTGGACGGCTGCTTCGGGAACAGTTCATACAGATCCTTGGATGCAACCTTTTGACCCCATGCTTCGGACATGGCCTTGACGATGTTGCGATCGTTCGGCTGGTTGCCGTTGTTGTTGAGGTATTCATCACGCAAGAAGTTGATCAGATCCCAGTGTTTGTCGGTCAGTTCAACACCTTCGTCGGCAGCGATCGCCTTGGCAACGTCTTCGTTCCAGTCTTCTATATTTGCGAGATAACCGGTCGGCGTTGTTTCAATGGTCTTGCCGTTCACTTCGTAGGACATTGCGTAGCTCCTTAGTTCGATTGGAATGAATCCAGTGATAAATCTTCCGGATGCGTTTTACTGCGCCGGTATGGGGTTCTTGGGTGCGCTTTTCAAGACTCACCCATCTTGTTGTTTGTAGCGTGTCTCGAGATTTTCCACTGATTTGTGGGGTAGGAACAAGCCAAAACCGCTTTTACGCCCCGGACCGAGGCCATGTTTCTGTAAGCGCGAGACCTCATCGAGGCCGAGATCGGTGAGCATCAGGCTGCGCGCGTGGGCCATTCCGCTGTCGAGCTGGAAGTGATGACCACGCCCGGCCACCATCTTGCGCGCCTGAACGCCGATCTCAGACAGCTCGCGATGCACGCGGCGCAGAAAGTCGGGCTCGCTCTCATTTTCTTTGGCCATGACATGCCGCGCGAACAAGGTGGTGTGCGCTTCTAGCGGGTGCAGCTCGGGATGCGATAGCTGCAAGGTCTGCCCGCGCAACTCCATCTGTGCACCACTCATGGCCTCTTTGGCGTCGAGCAGACGCGGCTCGGGTACACGCAGCATCATGCGCGTGCGCTTGGAAATGTAGAGCCATTCATCGCCTTCCGGACGCATCCAGCCATTGCCCGACGCGCCCCCGTGAATCATGTGTACGCCGGCATAGGCCTCGTCGTCGATCCACGGCAGGATCGAGCGCACAGCATTCGCCAAGGCTTGTGCATGATCGAGCGGAATTTGCGCAACGTTGATGCGAAAGCTGAGGTCGATGAGCCCAGAGGGCTGCCACTCCACTTCCTTATCGTCGTCCCAAAACAGCGGGTCGCTTGTTGCGTTCATTTCAATGCAGACTCAACGTGTTATTCACCACTAAAACGCGCACGAATCGCATCACGATCGAACCACCATTGGCCATCCACCATGGCATCAACCGCCGCGGATAAACGCGGCAAGAAGTATTCCGGCGTGTCGAATTGATTGCCTTGCATCCAAATCTCAAACTCTTGTTGGGTCTGAATCGGACGATGCTTGGCGGCCGCTTCGGCCAAGCGTTGATTGGTGAAGAACATCAAGTTCTCACGCGATTTGCTGTCGGGCTCACTCCGCACATCAGCGAGGAAATGCGCCGTGACCGCGGCAATCACGCTGGTTTCGGAACCGACCGGAGACTCTTCCATCAGGTGATCCAGAATCGCAACGCTGGTTTCCGGGTTGATCGGCGCGCTCACCGCCAACCAAATGCCATGCCCGAGCGCACGATTGGAATCGGGCTGCTCCGCAGAGAACAACACATCGGTTGCAACAACGGTGTGTTCCCAGTCGTCATGCTGACTGAAATATTCGAAGGCTTCCCAGGCGGCATCCCAGGCGTCTTTCCAGCGCTGAAAGTCGAGCAACAACGTGCCATAGTCGAGCAGCTTACGCGCACGTTCTGCACCCTTCGGCAAGGTCGCGAGCTCGCCTTCCAGCTGAGAGAGCTGTTCTTGCTTGGGCTCAATCGGTTCGTTGAGGTCGTTCGCGCAATCGGCGTTGTTTAAGCTGGGGTCTTGCATAATTTTGTGCATCTCACGGTATCTCTAACATTCAGTTCAGTCTGGCGAGGATCGGTGCGCGCTTGGCGGACGTTAAGGCCTGCCTGAGAACGCCAAGCGCGTAGCGATGCTCGCTCAATGAAAAATCAATAGAACGCCGCTTCGAGGCGGTCTTCCCAATTCTGCGGCGTGTCATCAAACGGCGGCCGCACATCCATCCGGAAGAAGCGATAGCTGCCCTGCTGTGCTAAGCGACGAATCTCGGCCTCGAGCTGTTCAAACTGATCCATCTCGTGTTGCACCACCATCAACACCTCGCTGAGGTTCAACATGCCATCGGCTTCGCTCATGATTCTTCCCTACTCTTTGTTCATACGCGGAGCACATCCGTGCCCGCGACGCGTTCATGGTAACGCCCACGCAACATCACACGCGGCGCAGCTGGATCATCCTCAAACCCCGTGCGCGTATGCAGCACGTTGTTACACAACAAGCCTTGCCCCGCACTGAGCGCGGCCCGATATACCAAACCTTCACTTAAGCTCAGCATCTCTTCATTCAATAACGCCAGCAGCCAGGCCACCGCCTCACGCACCTGCGGATCGTCTTTCCACACGATGTTGCGCGTGCGCGCAGTAAAGCGCATGTGCAAATTACCGGTCTGCGGTTCCACACGAAACACCGGGCTGCTGACATCATCACGCAACACGGTGTCGCCCTCGGCATTGGCCGGAATGGTCATCACATCCGGCTGCATCAAGGCCGCAACCCACGCCGGGTTTTCCTCGCGCATACGCAGATACACCAGCTCGTGATCAGCAATCGCATTCTCACCGCCCTGGGCGGCGGGCTGCACACACTGCAGCGCCATGCCACGAATCGCTGCCTCTGCGGCGTTGTAGTAGCCATCCGTATGCCAATTGATCGGTCGATTGGTGTACGGAATATAGCCGCTGCGACGGTTGCCCTCCTGCACCGACAACGGCGTAATGCCATCCTCATCGGCGCATAAGTGCGGGTCTAAGGCACGCAGCCCAAATTGGCTGCCGAGCGCACGCAAGTCGTCTTTCGCGTCGTCCAGCATTTGTCCGCTGCGGCCGGTGTCGTAGATCACCCAGTTCTGCCGACGCAGCGCTTGCACCAGCGCATCCCGCTCGGCGGGGGTCAGCTGCTGCGGATTCGCCAGCTGCACGACACTGATTTCACCCGCGTGCGCCATGCCGGCCAACTTTTGCGCTCGCCAGGTTTGCCAAGCGGCCTCGGCCTGCAGATCAAATGGCGATGATTTCTCGGCTCCTGCGCTCACTCGACGATCTCCGCAACACGGCACCGGGGCGACGTGTAATTGTTGACAATTTTACTACAGAATTGCCCCGCTCCGACAACACTCTGAGAAATCGGGAGCTTACATCACAGTCTTTAAATAGATTCCGAACTACTCAAGGGCGGAGGCAAAAGACAAGTCTTGCGTTGGTTCGCAAGTGCTTATATAAGTCCCGTCCGCGGCGCTTGCCAGCGCCCCAGCGCGACTATCCCCATGGGGATAGATCGGATCGGCTTACTCCCCCCTCTTTCGTAGGGTGGTCAAGCTTGCGGGGCCGGCCTACTCTAGCCAACGCTTCGCGCGTGTAGGTCTTGTAGTCCGTGGCTACGCGCAGATATGCGAAGGGTGATCACCAATGATCCTCTGCGCACCAAGCAATAGCAGGAGCTTACGAGCTACACGCCGTTAGGAATTTTGCAGTTTCCGGGCAGTCCTAAAAATCGTCCTGAGAACGCACGAGTACATCTCCAAGGAGCACTACGATGACTGACAAGACTAAGCTGAATGCCAACTCTCCCGATGTTGACATCTCTACCCCGAACCTCGACGAGCTGGAAAAGGGACCCTGGCCTAGCTTTGTCTCTGGCCTGAAGCGTCTCGCTGTTGGCTCTCACGAAGGTGCAAAGATGGCGCGCGGCGTCATCGGTACCCTGGAACAGTCCTATGTAACCCGTAAGGGCTACTGGAAGGGCGGCACCGTCGGTGTTGTTGGCTACGGCGGCGGCATCATTCCGCGCTTCACCGAACTGAAGAACAAAGACGGCAGCTACATGTACCCAGACGCGGTGGAATTCCACACGCTGCGTATCCAGCCGCCGGCAGGCAACCACTACACCTCTGAAATGATGCGCATGCTGGTCGACAAGTTCGAACAGAACGGCGGCGCTGGTCTGATCGCATTCCACGGTCAGTCAGGCGACATCATGATGCAGGGCGCGACCACCAGCGGTGTTCAGAAGATCTTTAATGAGCTGAACGAAGTCGGTTTCGACCTCGGCGGCGCAGGCCCGGCTGTACGTACCGGCATGAGCTGCGTTGGCGCATCCCGTTGCGAAATGTCCTTGCACAACGAAGGTAAGGCACACCGCATTCTGGTGAACCAGTTCCTCGATGACATGCACCGTCCGGCGCTGCCGTACAAGTTCAAGGTCAAGGTTTCTGGCTGCCCGAACGACTGCATGAACGCCATTCACCGCTCTGACTTCGCAGTCATCGGTACGTGGCGTGATGACATGAAGGTCAACCAGGATGGCTGGAAAGCGCTGGTTGCCGACAAGGGCCGTAAGTACGTTATGGACAACGTTGTAAGCCGTTGCCCGACGAACGCACTGGCGCTGAACGATGACGACAGCTTGGCGGTAAACAACAACGACTGCGTACGTTGCATGCACTGCCTCAACGCGACCACTCACCTCGCTGAGAAGTATGTAGGCAAGGACGGCGATCCGATCCTGGCTCCAGGCGATGACCGTGGCGTCACCATCCTCGTCGGCGGTAAGCGTACGCTGAAGATCGGCGACAGCATGGGTACCGTAGTTGTTCCGTTCATGAAGCTGGAAGACGACGACGATTACGAAAAGCTGGCCGACTTGGCACAGGAAACCCTCGACTTCTTCGCTGAAAACGCGCTGGAGCACGAGCGTACTGGTGAAATGGTTGAGCGTATCGGTCTGGTCAACTTCCTCGAAGGCGTTGGTCTCGATGTTGATCCGAACATGGTCAGCCAGCCGCGTCAGAGCTCTTACGTCCGTACCGACGGTTGGGACGAAGAAGCCGAGAAGTGGTTCGAGAACAAGGGCCAGCAGGCCGCCTGATCTCGCTCAGGAAAATGGCGGGCGCACCGTTCGGTGCGCCCGCTTTTTTAAAAGACAACCTCAACTTGTAGTTACCCTTTGGAGGTCAGCATGTCTGATGCACAACGCATGCCTATCGAGAGTGGTGTACCGGATGGATTCCAGTACATGCACCCGCTGATGAAGAAAAACTTCGGCAATTGGAAGTTCCACAACCGCCCACGTCCGGGTGTTCTGCACCACGTTTCCAAGAACGGCGACGAAATCTGGTCCGTTCGCGCGGGCACTCAGCGTCAGATGGATACCCACACCATCAAGCTGCTCTGCGATATCTCTGATGAGTTCTCTGATGGGTATTTCCGCTTCACCATGCGTTCAAACATCGAATTCCTTTGCGCGGATCAGAGCAAGGTGGAACCGCTGATTGCACGTCTGAATGAAGAAGGTTTCCCGGTCGGTGGCACTGGCCCGTCCGTGACCATGATTTCGCACACTCAGGGTTGGTTGCACTGCGACATCCCGGGTACCGATGCATCCGGTGTTGTTAAGGCACTGATGGATGAGTTGTACGACGAGTTCGTGGCTGAAAACATGCCGAACCGCGTCCACATGACCACTTCTTGCTGCCAGATTAACTGTGGTGGCCAGGGTGACATTGCGATCAACATTCAGCACACCAAGCCGCCGAAGATCAACCATGATCTCGTTGCCAACGTGTGCGAACGTCCGTCCGTTGTGGCACGTTGCCCGGTTGCTGCGATTCGTCCGGCAATGGTCAACGGCAAGCCGTCTCTGGAAGTCGACGAAAAGAAATGCATCTGCTGTGGCGCGTGCTATCCGCCTTGCCCGCCGATGCAGATCAACGATCCGGAACACTCCAAGCTGGCCATCTGGGTTGGCGGTAAGCACTCCAATGCGCGTAGCAAGCCGTCCTTCCACAAGCTGGTTGCTGCCGGTATCCCGAACAACCCACCGCGTTGGCCGGAAGCTGCCTCGATCATCAAGAAGATCTTGGCTGCATACAAGGAAGGCGCACGTGATTGGGAACGCGTCGGTGAGTGGGCTGAACGTATTGGTTGGCCGCGCTTCTTCGAAGTGACCGGTCTGCCGTTCACCAAGTACCACATCGATAACTGGCGTGGTGCGCGTGCAAGCCTGAATGCTTCAACCTGGATTCGTTTCTAAGTCTTGGATTTAGAACTGGTAGTACTCGGCTAGGGATAGCTGTTTAACCTGAAATGGAATCAAGGAAAGAAGCATGAAGCTTGCAGTAATGATTAACGAGGGGCCGTATCAGCATCAGGCCTCAGACAGCGCGTATCAGTTCGTTGCTGCTGCGCTGGAGAAGGGCCACGAAATCTTTCGCGTGTTCTTCTACCACGACGGCGTAAATAACGGCACGCGTCTGGCTTTCCCGCCGCAGGACGACCGCAACGTACAAATGCGTTGGGGCGAACTGGCGGAAAAGCATGGTCTGGATCTGGTGCTTTGCGTGGCTGCAGCACAGCGTCGCGGTATCGCGGACGAAGGTGAAGCATCGCGTAACGGCAAGGATGCCAACAACATCGCGCCGGGCTACCGGATCTCTGGCTTGGGCCAGCTGATCGAAGCCGGTATTCAGGCCGATCGTTTGGTTGTATTCGGTGACTAAGGGGGAATGAACGATGTCTGATATCAAAAAATTCCTCTACGTAAACCGTCGCGCACCGTACGGCACCATCTATGCGCTGGAATCGCTGGAAGTGGTGTTGATTGGTGCGGCATTCGACCAAGACGTATCCCTCCTCTTTACAGATGACGGCGTGTTCCAGATCAAGAAAGATCAGGACACCAATCAAGGCTCCGGCTTTAAGAACTTCTCATCGACCTACAAGGCATTGGGTGACTATGACGTCAACAAGCTGTATGTCGAAAAAGAATCGCTTGAAGAGCGTGGCCTGACCGTCGACGACCTCATGGAACTCACCTATGAGGACGAAGACGATGATTGGGCAGAGAAGTCTTCCATTCGTTTGGTCTCTCGTGCAGAGGTCAAGGCGCTGATGGAAGAGCAAGACGTCATTCTGAGCTTCTAACGGGAGAATCACATGCTGCATATCGTCAACAAGTCTCCCTTCGAAAAGAATTCCTTCGCATCCTGCGTCGAGCATGCTGCCGATGGCAGCGCTTTCCTCCTGATCGAGGATGGCGTCTATGCTGCGATCCAGGGCTCCAGCGTGGCTGACGCGCTGGGCAAGGCAATGGCCATGGGCAAGGTCTACGCGCTGAAGAGCGACGTCGCCTCTCGTGGCATTCAAGCCAAGCTTGCGGATGGAATTGAACAGGTGGATTACGCTGGCTTCGTGGATCTTGTAACCACGAACGACCGCGTTCAGTCCTGGCTTTAAGCATCACTCAACTGGAGAAATCAAGATGCCAACGATGGATGTAAACGGCAAAAGTGTCGATGTCGATGAAGAAGGCTACCTCACTGACCTCAATACCTGGGACAGAGATATCGCTCTTGAACTTGCGAAGTCTGAAAACGTCGAAATGACAGAAGGTCACTGGGAAATCATCGACTTCCTGCGTGAATACTACGACGAATATCAGATTGCTCCGGCAGTACGCGTACTGACCAAGGCAGTCGGCAAGAAGTACGGCAAGGAAAAGGGTACCAGCAAGTACCTGTACGACTTGTTCCCGTACGGACCGGCAAAGCAGGCGTGTAAAATCGCTGGCCTGCCGAAGCCAACGGGCTGCATCTAATGCGCCCCGCGGGGAAGGATGAACTTCGGTTCACCCTTCCCCGCACACCCAATTTCAAACCGGGGTGTTCTTGACGAAAGATCGCCGCGGTTATTTAAGAAGACTGTTGTCACCTACTTCACTCACGACGCACTGATGCGCGGAGGTTGCTGAACTAATGACCACGCTGTTCGCCATTCTGTTTTATGCCGCGACCGTGTTCCTGGTAGCAGGACTCGCGATGAAAATCGCGTCGTACTGGCGTACGCCTGCGCCGTTGAAGATCCCAACCATGCCGGCCCCGCGCACCCAAAGCGGTGTCGCTCTGCGCATGGCACGTGAAGTGGTTTTGTTTGAAAGCCTGTTCAAATCCAATAAGTGGATCTGGGTGTTTGGCTGGATGTTCCATGTTGGCCTGTTCTTGGTTCTGGCCCGTCACCTGCGCTATTTCACGGATCCAGTATGGTTCTGGGTTGAATGGATTCAGCCGTTTGGAATCTACGGCGGCATGGCAATGGTTGCTGGTCTTGGCGGACTGTGGGCGCGCCGTGTGTTTGTGGAACGCATTCGCTACATCTCTACCCCGTCCGATCATTTGATCTTGGCGTTACTGATCAGTATCGGTGTAACTGGCCTTGGTATGACCTATGTTGTCCACACCGACATTGTTGCGGTGAAGGCGTTCTTCTTAGGCCTGATGCGTTTTGACTGGCAGCCATTGCCGAACGATGGCGTGCTGTATCTGCATCTCTCTTTAATTCTGACCCTGATGGTGATCTTCCCGATCAGCAAGCTGTTACACGCACCGGGAATTTTCTTCAGCCCAACCCGCAACCAAGTGGACGATTCGCGTGAGAAGCGTCACTTGGCGCCGTGGGCCGCGAAGCTCGACAAGTAAGTCTTGATTTGCGCGTGAACTGCATCTGAGGAACACAACGTGGCCAAGCCAGACATCCAGACTCCCGAGCTCAAGGAATACGTCGAGATCCCTGCCTTGAAGGACGGGGCGATGGCGCACTCCTCGCCTTTCGTTGCCAAGCCGGATCACCAAGCAGCGCTCGGCTTCCCCGGCGAACTGGTCGATAACTGGGAAGAAGTCGCCATCAATAAGATGGGTGACCTGCTGAACAAGTACCGCAGCTTCAAGGTCTTCCTCGATATCTGCGTACATTGCGGTGCCTGCACGGACAAGTGCCACTACTTCCTCGGCACCGAAGATCCGAAGAACATGCCGGTTGCGCGCCAAGAGTTACTGCGCAGCGTTTACCGCCGTTACTTCACCTTCGCCGGCAAGCACTTCCCGAAACTGGTGGGTGCACGCGACATCAGCAAAGAAATACTCGACGAATGGCACAGCTACTTTCACCAGTGTTCTGAATGCCGTCGTTGCTCCGTGTTCTGCCCGTACGGTATTGATACCGCGGAAATCACCATGGGCGCGCGCGACATCCTTGATGCCGTCGGCTATGGCCAGAAGTACAGCAACGAAATCATTGGCAAGGTGCACAAGATCGGGAACAACCTCGGTCTGCCCGGCCCTGCGCTCGAAGCGACACTCGAAGACTTCGCGGAAGAAATCCAAGAAGACACCGGTGTACCCGTGCGCATCCCGCTGGATGAAAAAGGGGCCGATGTTCTGCTGATCACCCCATCGGCGGACTTCTTCGCGGAACCACACATTGATGGTTTGATGGGCTATGCCAAGGTCTTCCATCAGGCCGGCATTAGCTGGACGCTCTCCTCCTACGCATCAGAAGGCGCCAACTTCGGCCTGTTCATCGGTAACTACGACAACATGAAGTCGATTGCCGAACGTATTCGTACCGCAGCGTTAGAGCTCGGCGTGAAGCGCATCATCGTCGGTGAGTGCGGTCATGCCTGGCGTGTTGCGTACAGCTTCTGGAACACCCTGGCTGGCGCAGGCGCCGGTGCGGATCCGAACGACAAGTATGCGCAGATGTTGCAGAAGCAGCTCGACCCGCGTTACCCGATTCCGCAGCACATCATTGAGTTCACCTACGACCTCATTCAAAAGAAAGCGCTGCGTCTGGACCCAAGTGCCAACGACTGGCGCACCGTCACCTTCCACGACTCGTGCAACGTTGCGCGTGCGTCCGGCATGGGCGGCATTGAAGGCGGCCAGTTCGCATTGCCGCGCGCGGTGGTGCAGGCGGTTTGCAACAACTACGTCGATATGGCTCCCGACACCATTCACGCCAGCACTTTCTGCTGCGGCGGTGGCGGCGGTCTGTTGACCGACGACTTGATGGAACTGCGTATCAAGGGCGCGATGCCACGTATGCAGGCCCTGAAGCAGGTAGTGGACGAGCATAATGTGAACACTCTGGCAGCGATCTGCGCGATCTGTAAGAGCCAGTTCACCAAGGCCCTTCCCTTCTATGAATTCCCAATGGATATGATCGCAAGCGTCCACCAGTTGGTCAGCGATGCGCTCATCATGGATCCGACCGAAGTCTGATCTGATCCACGGCTTTAACTATTACGATTGATTCCACGGCAAGGAGCACAACCATGGCCACTTCGACCGACGAAATGAACACCAAGCTCACCTTCCGTAAGTATGAAGACTATCCTCGTGAGGAAGGTCAACAGAATTACGATTGGGACGAATATATCTGGCAGTCGAGCTGGTCTCATAAGTGCCCGACCTACGTCCACCGCACCCCGCCTTGCCAAGGTAGCTGCCCGGCGGGTGAAGACATTCGTGGCTGGCTCGATATCGTGCGTGGCTTGGAAACTCCGCCAGAAGGCGTGAGCATGGAAGAGTATGCGTTCCGTCGCTCGACCGACTCCAACCCGTTCCCGTCCACCATGGGTCGTGTTTGCCCGGCACCGTGTGAAGACGGCTGCAACCGTAACGAAGTGGAAGACCACGTCGGTATTAACTCGGTTGAACAGTTCATCGGTGACAGCGCGATTGCCAATGGCTACACCTTTGAAGCCGCTGCCACCCACTCTGGTAAGAAAGTGGCCATCGTAGGTGCAGGTCCTGCGGGTCTGGCTGCCGCTTATCAGCTGCGCCGCCTCGGCCATGACGCCACCATTTTCGATGATCACGATGAGCTCGGCGGCATGATGCGTTACGGCATCCCAGGTTACCGTACCCCGCGTGACATGCTGGATTCCGAAATCAAGCGCATCACTGATATGGGTGTGGATGTGAAGCTGAAGACCCGCGTCGGTACTGACGTAACGGTTGAGCAACTGGAAAAAGATTACGACGCAATTCTGTGGGCCATCGGTGCACAGTCTGGCCGCGCCCTCCCGATCGAAGGCGGTGATGCGACAAACTGTATCTCCGGTGTTGCCTTCCTGCGCGCATTTAACGAAGGCCGCTTGCAGCACGTTACCGGCAAGGTTGTCGTCGTCGGTGGTGGTGACACCTCGATCGACGTTGCCTCGGTTGCACGTCGTCTGGGTCACATCTCTGTGTCCAATGAAAAGGACCTGCCGGAAAACATCGTGCTCGGCTATACCGCGCATGACGCTGCAGCATTGGCTGCACGCGAAGGCGCCGAAGTTCTGCTGATCTCGCGCCAGCCGCTGGAAAACATGAACGCCGCGCAGCACGAAATTGATGATGCGCTGCGTGAAGGCGTGTCCATTCGTGGCGCACTGAATCCAGTTGAAGTGATGCTCGGTGAGGATGGTCGTGCGATCGGCCTCAAGGTTGCCAAGCTCGACTACTCGTCCGGCAAAGCCGAAATCGTTGAAGGCAGCGAAGAAATCCTCGAAGCCAACCTCATCGTTTCGGCAATCGGCCAGTCCGGTGATTTCACCGGCTTCGAAGACCTGAACAACGGTCGCGGCCTGATGGATGCCACGGGTAACTACGAAATCAAGGGCAAGCCGGGTCACTTTGTTGCAGGCGACATCATTCGTCCGCACCTCCTGACCACTGCGATTGGCCATGCCTCAATTGTGGTTGACTCCATCAATACCTACTTCCAGAACGGTGAACTGAAGAAGCGTCCGAAGGTAGACGTGCATCACTTCAACCTGCTGTCTAAGCTTCAGGAAGTCGGCATGGGACCGGAACAGTTCCAGTCCACCGGCAAGACCATTGATGACGGCGCGCGTGGCACTTCCGATGCGAAGTTCGCGGTCCACAACTATGAAGATCGTTCCTTCGCAGAAATCATCCCGCACGATGATCTGTTCTTGGGTCACTTCTCCTTTACCCCGCGTAACATCCGCGGCCATAAGGATGTCGACTCCAGCAACGTTCTGCAGAACTTTGAAGAACGCATGATTGCACTCAGCAAAGAGCAGGCAGTTGATGAAGCGGGTCGCTGCATGAGCTGCGGCATGTGCTTCGAATGCGATAACTGCGTTGTGTTCTGCCCGCAAGAAGCGGTCTTCCGTGTGAAGAAGAGCGATCGCACCCTCGGTCGTTATGTGGATACCGACTATGGCAAGTGCGTGGGTTGTCACATCTGTGCCGAAGTCTGCCCGACCGGCTACATCCAGATGGGTCTCGGCGACTAATCGCTTTCACGCTGGTGCTCACGAACGGAATCGTTGCATGAAGTCTCGTACGGTCCGCAGCCTTCGCGCTGCCCTCCTCTCTGGTGTGGCCCTGTGGGCCGCATCGGTTGGCTCATTCACACAGGCCGAAACGCCCAAGCCGGTTCTCGAACGCGGCAAAGGCGAAGCTTGTGTGCTGCCGACCGAGGAGATGCGGCGTAACCACATGCACCTGTTGAAGCATGATCGTGATAAGACCATGCGTCTGGGGATTCGTGATCAAGCCGACGGTAAACCGATCCATGGCAGCCTCAATCAGTGTATCGAGTGTCACGCGACGAAAGATGAGCAAGGCAACTTCCATCCGATCACCAGCGAAAAGCACTTCTGCACCGCCTGTCATGTGTATGCATCCGTGAAATTGGACTGCTTTGAATGTCATGCAAGCCGACCTGAGTCGGCACGCATCGCTGAAAAGGCGGCCCTCAAAGCCACTGGAGGTAAGTGATGAACTTCCCTGCGGGTTTTACGGCCAATCCTGAAACGGTCGAAGTTGATACCTCGCGCCGTCGTTTTGTCACCGGCGCTGCGGGTGCCATGGTGAGTCTCTCCACTGGTGTCATGCTGATGAATATGTCATCTGCAAATGCTGCCACCGCCGCAACGGGCGCGGATGCGCGCAAGCGCTGGGGCTTGTTAATTGACACCAACAAGTGCGCCGACGGCTGCACTGATTGCGTCAGCGCGTGCCAAGACGAAAACGGCTGGGGCACAGGCTCAACGGACGAAGCCAATTCGCGTGACGAACAGAAGGCCCAGTGGATTCGTAAGGTCACGGTCAAAGACAAGCAAAGCGGCCACAGCATGGAACTACCCATGATGTGTCAGCACTGCGAGAACCCGCCCTGCGTTGACGTCTGCCCGACCAATGCGTCGATGAAGCGTCCGGATGGCATCGTTCAAGTCGACAAGCACCGCTGTATCGGTTGCCGTTATTGCATGATGGCCTGCCCGTACAAGGCGCGTTCGTTTGTGCACGAAGCACTGCATGATCAGCGCGCACATGCGCCACGCGGCAAAGGCACGGTTGAATCGTGCAACCTGTGCGCGCATCGTGTCGATCGCGGCCAAATTCCAGCCTGCGTTGAACGCTGCACCAAAGAAAATCACAACGCCATGCTCTTCGGTGATCTCAATGATCCGAACAGTGCAATTTCGGTTGCGATGAAACAGCATGGTGGTACTGAAATCCGCGCCGATCTGGGTCTTAACCTCGGCGTGCGTTACCAGGGTATTTGAGGCAACGCATGAAAAAGATTGTCTATCGCGCCGTTGATGGCCGCAGCCTGTCCTACTGGGCACTGCTCGGTGCCTTTGGCTTGTTGATTGCGCTCGGCGCCGGATCGTTCTTCTACATGGAACATGCCGGCCACTGGGTAACTGGCATGGACAACCAAGTGGTGTGGGGCACTCCGCATGTGTTCGCGATTTTCTTGATCGTAGCGGCTTCTGGTGCACTCAACATCGCGTCCATCAGCTCGGTATTCAATCGCAAGCTGTATAAACCAATGTCGCGCCTCTCCGGCCTTCTTTCCATCGCTCTCCTCCTCGGCGGTCTGGGTGTGCTGGTGTTGGATCTGGGTCGTCCGGAACGCTTGATCGTGGCGATGACCAACTACAACTTTAAGTCGATCTTCGCCTGGAACATCATTCTGTATAACGGCTTCTTGGTGCTGGTGCTCGCCTACCTCGTCACCATGATGCAAAACGGCCTCGGCGGCCTGACCAAGACTGCAGGTACTGCGGCCTTCATTTGGCGCTTGGCGCTCACCACCGGTACCGGCTCCATCTTTGGTTTCTTGGTTGCGCGCCAGGGCTATGACGCTGCAGTGATGGCCCCGATGTTTGTGATCATGTCGTTTGCATTTGGCCTTGCGATCTTCCTGTTGGTATTGCTGGTCGCCTACCGTGGCAGTGAACGCCCGCTCGGCAATGTTGTGTTGTTCCGCCTCAAGAACCTCTTGGGTGTCTTCATCGCTGCCGTGCTCTACTTCGTACTGGTGCAACACCTCACCAACCTCTATGCGACCGAACATCATGGCATTGAAGCCTTCATCCTACGTGATGGCGGTCTCTACACCTTCTTGTTCTGGGTGGTCCAGGTTGGCCTTGGTAGCATCCTGCCCATGGTTTTGTTGTTCCATCCAACACTTGGCAAAGACCTGCGCATGATCGTCACTGCCGCCGTGCTGACGATCATCGGTGGTTTCGCCCAGTTGTATGTGCTGCTCATTGGTGGTCAAGCCTTCCCGCTGGTGATGTTCCCCGGCAAAGAAGTTTCCAGTAGCTTCTACGACGGTGTCGTCAGTGCATATTCACCGAGCCTCCCAGAAATTCTGCTTGGCCTCGGTGGCATTGGTATTGCCATGGCGCTGGTCACGCTCGCGGTCCGCGTTCTGCACATCCTGCCAGAAAGCCTCGCGGACGAGGTTGCGGATCCGCACGCCGCCTAAGCTTCGACGCCACACCGGCGTCACGTCCTCAGCGCCGTTCTGTTAGGCGAGACGCGTCTCATGTCTGCCCGCCTCTACATCGCAGCCACCCACAAATCCTCAGGCAAAACGACGGTTTCCCTCGGCTTGTGTGCTGCCCTTGCTGCACGCGGCATTGCCGTCCAGCCCTTTAAAAAAGGCCCGGATTACATCGATCCGATCTGGCTAGGCCAAGCGGCTGGTCGCGACTGCTACACCCTCGATTTTTACAGCATGGCGCCTGAGAGCATTCAGGATGTCTTTCTAGGACATGATCCGGGCACGCACGGCCTCCGTTTGATCGAAGGGAATAAGGGTCTGTTTGACGGCATGACCACCACCGGCGGCGATGACAACGCTGCATTGGCAAAGGCCTTGGATACACCTGTTGTGCTCGTGCTCGATTGCAATGGCATGACGCGCGGAATCGCACCCCTCCTACAAGGCTATGTCGGCTTTGATCCCGAACTGCATTGGGGCGGCGTCATCCTCAACCGTGTAGGCGGCAGTCGCCATGGTGCAAAGTTGCGTGCTGCGGTCGAGACCTATACCGATCTGAAAGTATTGGGTGAAGTCGGTCGAGACCTCAAGCTACAAATCGAGGAACGCCACCTCGGCCTCATCCCCGCCAATGAAGCGAGCGTCGCAGAGAAACAAATTGCCTATATTCGCGACCGGATTGCAGCAGAGGTCGACCTTGATGCATTGATGCAGGCTGCGCAGCACGCACCTCCGCTCCAGACTCAGGCCTTGGTAAACGACTCGCAACCCATACCTGAAACGACAGCAGTCCGCTCAGAGGTCGAACACAGTCCGCTTCGTTTAGCCATCGCCCGTGATGCGGCCTTTGGTTTTTACTACCCTGCCGATCTTGAGGCGTTCACTCAGCGTGGAGTCGAGCTCTGTTACTTTAGCCCCTTATACGATGCCGCCTTGCCGGCATGTGATGCCTTGTTCCTAGGTGGTGGGTTTCCCGAGACGCACATGTTGGCATTGGAAGCCAACCAAGCGATGCGCGACTCCATTCACCATGCCCTAGCACAGGGCCTACCCGCCTATGCTGAATGCGGCGGCCTGATGTATCTCAGTCGTTCCATCTGCTGGGGCAGCGAACAAGCGAATATGGTTGGTTTCGTGCCCGGCGACACCGTCATGCAACCGCGTCCTCAAGGCCGTGGCTATATCCGCCTGCAGCGTAATGCAGCGCACCCCTGGCCTGCACAAAGCGATACACCTACAACCATCCCTGGGCATGAGTTTCATTATTCACACTTGGAAAACCTGCCGAGCGGTCTTACCTATGCTTGGAATGTGGAACGTGGACAAGGCATCGATGGCGCCCATGATGGCCTCGTACTGAATAACCTCGTGGCAGGCTATGCTCATTTACGGCAGGATGTACGCAATCCATGGATCGATGAATTTCTCGCTTTCGTACGTCATTCGCGAAGCACCACTCACGATGCTACGGCATCCACCAGGACAACGACATGATCGAATTGACTGATGCAGCCCGTGATTACATCCAAGAATCGGCCCAACAGAGTGGCTGTGAAAACCTCGGCTTACGTATCGCGGTCCATCCCGGCGAAGATGGTGGCTATGACTATGCCATCGGCTTTGACGAACAAAAGGAAGACGACCTGCGCATCGATCATGGCAGCGTTTATCTGTTGCTCGATAAAGAACAGCGTGATTATCTCGAAGAGTCGACCCTCGACTATGTTGAGCTTGAAGGTCAGATGAGCCTAATTGTGGTGAACCCGAATGACCCCGGGCAAACCCCGCCAAAGACCGGCAATTCAAAACGCCGCACCCACTGATTCAGGCGCAGACGCAACACCCCTGTTACGGCAGAAGCTAAACCTCACCACATGCGCACTGCCGAATCCACAACTCCAGCGAATAAGCCCGCACTGATTACACGTTGCCGCATGTGTTTAGCACGGTGGTTGTGGCAGAGTGGCGTCACTGGCCCGCTGCTTGGGCTGTTGTTTCTGCTCACCCTTGCGCTGGCCGTGATTGCTTGGGGGCTGCTCGATCCCAGCCAAAGCGCACAGACTCTGCGCCTGCTCTTGGTCCTGATCCCGGTTGGACTGCTGCTGATTGTACTGACTGCGATTCGAGTCCAACGGCAAACCGTGCAACCGCTTGAACGTCTGCGGCGCTGGGTGACTCAGATGCAACTGGGGCATTTCGATGCCCGCATCGAGCTTGAGGGTGGCAGCGCCATGCGCACCTTGATTGCCGACCTCAACCAACTTGGACGTGAGCTGCAAAGCCTACGTGAGGATCTCGGCAGCCAAGTCCGCACCCAGACCGAACACTTGGCGCAACAAGCGGCTTCACTGCGCATCCTGTATGACATCTCTGCTAGCTTAAACAGCGCGACAGATCTGCGCGAAATGCTACGCCGCTTTCTTTATCTCTTGCGTGAGATGATTGGTGCGACGGCAGCAACGGTACGACTACGCACCGAATCCGGTGACATGAAGCTGATCGAACAAATTGGACCGGACCCCGTTGATACAGAGGAAAATGCAGCAATGCCTGCATGCATTTCGCTCGATGATTGTCTCTGCGGTGAGGCGTTATCGGGAGGGCAAATCCGCGTTCAAAATGACGCCTGCCGTTGTTTAGGCTCACTAGAACCCCACGCCTGCAGCAAGTTATCGGTTATCGCTGTGCCACTGCAGTACCACGGCGAAACGCTGGGCATCTATAACCTGTTCGTCACTCCCGAGCAGGCCAACATTCCTACCGAGCTCACCCGTCTACTCTCCAACATCGGCTGGAACCTTGGGATGGCCGTAGCGAAAGCCCAGCTCGAGGAAGAAGCGCATCGCAGCAGTATTGCGCGCGAGCGGGAGCGCATGGCACATGAGCTGCATGACTCACTCGCACAAAGCCTCGCCAGTCTTCGCATTCGCATCACCTTGCTGCGTACTCAACTGAGCACGCAGGCCGTTGAACAAGCCGTGGTACGCAATGCGGACAAAATTATGCAAGGACTCAGCCAAGCCAATCGCGAAGTGCGCGAGCTCATCGCGAACTTTCGTGCTCCGGCAACAGCCCGCGAAGGCCTTGACCATGGTATTGAGCAACTTGTACAAAAACTTCGCGAAGAGTCGAGCATGAACGTGATCTATCAACATGAATGCGCGGCACCCGACATCAATGAAGACCAACAAAGCCAGTTGTTGCGAATCGTGCAAGAAAGCCTGACCAACATTCAAAAACACAGCGAAGCGCGCACCGTACGCCTGCTCCGCACCTGTCCTGACAATAAAACCTTACGTCTCTTGGTTGAAGACGATGGCCATGGTTTTGATCCTGAGGAGGTTACTTCACAGGAAGGAAGACACATTGGCCTGGATGTCATGCGGGAGCGTGCGCGCAGCATTCGCGCCCAGCTCGAGATTGACAGCGATCCAGGCGATGGCACTCGCGTTGAGCTCACGATGCCCATACAGCTACAGGAATCCCTGTCGCTTACCCTAAGATAACCGCCATGAAAGTACTCGTCATTGATGATCACACCCTGTTCGTGACCGGACTGGGTGCACTGCTAGAGCAACATGGCATTCAGGTTGCCGCAACGGGTGTCGGCCAAGAAGGCATTGAGCTCATCCCAGAGCTCGAGCCAGACGTCGTCCTGCTCGACTTGCGTATGCCAGGCATGAATGGGCTGGAGGTGTTGCGCGCCTTACGTGACGCCGAGAACAAAGTGCCTGTTGTCATGCTCACTACCAGTGAAGAAGAGGCCGATCTTTTGGAGGCTTTTCGTCTCGGTGCGCAGGGCTATTTACTCAAAGACATGGATCCAGACGAACTGGTAGGGGCACTGCGTCGTGCTCAACAAGGCGAAACCGTCATTGCGCCTCGACTCACTTCTGCATTGGCGCGTGCCGCACAAGGTGAAACACGCGCGGTTCCAGGTCGAATGGAGCTGGAAGAATTATTAACACCACGCGAGTTTGAAATTCTTCAGCACTTGGCCGAAGGCCAAAGCAATAAGGTCATAGCGCGCGAGTTGGGTATCTCTGATGGTACGGTAAAGCTGCACGTGAAATCGATTTTGCGGAAATTGAATGTGCATTCACGCGTTGAGGCCGCGGTCATTGCGGTTGAGCGCGGACTGAATCGTAAACCCTACCCTCTCTCCTAAAGCCGGCATAGCACGCTGATGAAAACCTATAACGAACTCCTGAAAGAAGCCGCAACCCGAGTTGAAGAGATTCTTCCCTGGGATTTAGAAGCCGCACGAGCGAGCGATACGCCGCCGATGATCTTGGATGTACGTGAACCGGATGAATATGACGGTATGCATATTCCCGGCTCCATCCACATCCCACGCGGCCAACTGGAAAGCGCATGCGAGTGGGGCTTTGATGAAACCATCCCAGCACTGGTGGAAGCCAGAGACAAACCCATCGTTGTGGTCTGTCGCTCAGGACATCGTTCTTTGTTTGCTGCTGATCGTTTGCGCGAAATGGGCTACACACAGGTTCGTTCATTGCGCACCGGCCTGCGCGGCTGGAATGAATACGACCAACCGCTCATCAATCATGCAGGTGCCGCGATTGATCCTGAAGATGGCGATCACTTCTTCGCTTCAAAAGTCCGCCCCGAACAGTTAGAGCCTCCAGCCTAAAGACGATCAAAAAGACGCTGATTCAACTGGGTCCGAATCAGCCACGCCAACTTCAGGGCCATAAGACTCATGCCCAAAAGTCCGAGCCAGCCAATGATCTGGTCAAAGTTTCCAGTGAGCCAGGCCCACTCGGTCTGCGGGTTGTCATCCGTCACTTTGCGAGTGAAATAAATGACCATGACCCAGCCGGCATGCATGCCGATTGGTGCCCACAACGAACCTGTCCAAACACGCAAAAACGCCAACACCACACCAGCAGAGAACAACGCAAGAAAAGAGTCAAGATTGCTCCATGCAAGCACATGACTCAGCGCATCCCATTGCAACAAGAGTCCACTCCACCAGACCGGCTCAACAATCTCCAAACGACTCCGGGTGAAGTGCAAGGCGGCATAAATCAGTGCACTCACCACGACAGCTTGCCACACGCGCGCATGGCGTAGGAATGCACCCAGAACAACACCGCGAAATAAAATCTCTTCCCAAATCCCTACGACAATGCCGGTGACAATTGCCCGCAACAGCCATTGTTCAAGGTTTCCACTGGCAATGGCGTGCCCATCCGGAAGTCGGATTTCGAGCACCATCAGCGCCCAAACCAACAGCGCAAGCATTGCGATACCCGTCAATAAACCCAGCAAGAAATGACGCCATGGGTAACCGCGCCAGTCGGCATATGCGGATGCGCGCAGCCCGAGTAGACCTCGGTCACGAACATTCAACTGCAGGATCAAAATAACCAGCCCAATCACGGCTGTGAAAAGCGTGATGCGGTTCACAACCTTGCCAAACGGCCACGCTGCTGATTCCCCTCCCAGCGCATTCCACAGTGGGAATGCCAACAGCCCGCCCACAAACAACACACCAAAGTAAAACAGTGCAATCCGACGGAGAACCTGTGCGGTTGATTTAGGCGGCACGACGAAGGCCAAGACCAACTCCAATCAAGAGAAAAATCAGCGGAATAGTGAACGCACTGAAAATAGGATGGAAATGATAGACAAGGCCCATATGATCAAAGGTCTTATCAAACAGATAAAACACGATACCGATCATGACACCAACAAAAATACGGTGGCCAACTGGAACCGATCGCGAGCTACGGGTCACAAAGGGCACCGCCAGCACCAACATAATCAGAACCGAAATCGGCTGAGCGAAACGCTCCAGAAAAACCTGCTGATGATGCTGTGCGTCTTGACCGCTGCGCTCAAGAAAATCAATGTAACGGTAGAGCTCCAGCGTGCTCAGTTCTTCAGGTTGAACCGCGAGCAGCTGGACATGCTGGGGCTGAACCTGACTTCTTGAGCGCTCCGCAGACTTCTGCGCGCGTTCCGTCTTGTCTTCCGCAAAGCGTAGCTCATCAATGTCACGCAGCTCCCAACCACTCAAGCCCGACTGCTCATCAACAAAATCAGCTTCTTTAACGATTTGCAGCACATTCGGTTCATGGTTTTCAGCAAAGCGATACACTTGAATGTTTCCAAGCTTACGCTCATTCATGATCTTGCGAATACGCACAAATTCATTGCCATCCCGCAACCAAATTCCTGATTCGGTAACGTCATAGGTCACCTCAAGCAGCGCTTCACTGCGCACACTGCTGCCCTGCTTTTCCGCCCATGGCATCACCCACTCGCCCACAACGGCCGCAGCTGCGAACAGCAACAAACCTGTGCGCAACACACTCAGGACCAAACGCGGCACCGATAACCCAGTGCTACGCATCACCGTCAGTTCGCTGCCTGCCGCCAAATGCCCTAAGGCATAAAGCGCGCCAATCAAACTCGCCAGCGGCAACAACTCATAAATCAGATTGGGAACACCCAATGTGGTGTAAAGCAATGCCGTACCCAAACCATAAGTACCCCGCCCAATGTCACCGACTTCACCCGCAAAATTGATGAAGAAAAAGACTGCGACCAACGCCAACAAGGTGACCCCAACGCCCAATAAGATGAAGTGACCGATGTAACGATCCAGTAGGGTCAGGCGAAACCAAAAACGAGGATCAGCGAACTTCACGGCTCTTGATTTCCATCACTGAAGAACGGACTCGCAAACGCCAATGACCCCGGGTCTGCCGCCACAACAAGGCCAACGCTAATCCAGCAAACAAGGCATGCACCCAAAACATGCCAGGGACAAACGGCAATTTGCCCTTCGCCACCCAAGACTGAGAAACGCTCATCAAATTGCTATAGAGGATATAAATCAGGATTCCAGGCAGGAGTACCGCAAAACGTCCCTGACGCGGTGAGGCCTTCGCGAACGGCACGCCGAGCAAAACCAAGACCACCGCCGAGAGTGCAAGCGAAACACGCCACTGCAATTCCGCTTGTTCCGGTGCGCGAGCGGCGCGTTTTAACAAACTCAGGCTGCTCTCGCCTTTGATGCCTGCACGCGCCTCCGCTTCTTCGCCCGTGCCAATGCGCAAATCGTGACGTTCATAAGTGACCCGCTGAAAATCAGACTGACCCGGGACCCCACTGATGCGCGACCCCTCTTCCAAAACCAGATAACGCGCAGCGGTCTCGTTGTCGACGATTTGACGTCCACGCTCGGCACGGAACGCCGTGACTCGCTCACCATCACCGTCATACAAAAACACATCTCGCATTTGCATCCGATCGCCTGTCAGCTCTTCGGTATACAGCGTGCGTTTTTCACTGCCGATTTCATTAAATCGGCCAGCATTCAAGCCCACAAAATCGACTTCATTTTCGATCTTGGCATAAATGCGCGAAGTTTCTTGCTGCGCCCAGGGCGCCACAAACAAAGACAAGGTGCCTGAAACCACAAACACCAAGGCTGCCAGACCTGCGACCCCTTTTAAAACATGTACCGGAGAAATGCCGCTCGCCGCATAAGCGGTCATCTCGCTATCGCGATACATACGACTGAGGCCAAGCAACATCGCCAGAAACAGCGTAAGGGGCAAAATCATGCCCAAGTGCGAGGGAATCTTGAGCGCAACCAACTGCCACACAGCCTCCGCTGGGATCTCACCGGCCGAGGCTTGTGCCAAATATTTGGTGAAACGCTTCGCCAGCAGAATAATCACAAGGATCGGCGTGAGCGCGACCCAGACGAGCGCGACTTCGCGAAGCACATAACGCTGCAAAATGGCATGTGATGCACGGCTCATTGGCATTCCAGCACGCCACAGGCATAGGCCTTGCTATACTTCAGCGCCAATGCATCAGCGCCCAATCGGCACTGGTGAAAACCGGGGGAAAATCCTGCCATGGCGGCCATCATACGCGCTGCTCGGCATGGCCCCAAGCCTTGTTTTGACACCCAATCGGAGCCGCTCCATGCCGCGTATTCAGATCGCCCGCTCCCTGCCGCGCCTGCATTCCGGACAGATTTTGCTGGTCGCCCTCTACCAAGACGGTGGCGCTCAACTTCCAGCGGGATTGCCCGCTGATCTACGTAAATCCCTGCTGCATGCAATTCAGGCGCGCAAACTTGAAGGCAAGCATAGTGAGACCCTCCAAGTCCTGCGCGAAGACGGCAGCACGCTCGCCCTCTTGGGTGCGGGCACGCGCGCCGAACTCAGCGCTGCACAACAACGCGACTGGATACGCCGCGCGCTGAATGTCGCGCGTGATAGCGGCCTGAAAGAAGCCTTGCTTTGGCTAGAGCCCCCCACCGCACTCGGCGGATACGCGCTCGGGCGCCAAGTCGCCGAACAGACTGCCGAAGCGTTTTATCGTTTCACCCGTTTCCATCACGAACCGGCACCCGCTTCGGCCCTGCAGCGCCTGAAGCTCATCGTGCATCGGGTCAAGGATGAAGCCGAAGTGAAAAAAGGCATTGTCCATGGGCAAGCAATTGGCAACGGCATGGACCTCACCCGCGAGCTGGCCAATCTTCCAGGCAACGTCTGCACCCCCACCTACCTTGCCCAAGAGGCCCGTAAACTCGCGCGCGGCCAGACCCAGCTCCGCGTGCAGGTGCTCGAAGAGTCACACATGGAAACGCTCGGCATGGGCGCCCTGCTTTCTGTTGCGCGTGGCTCACGGCAGCCCGCCAAGCTCATTGCACTCGAGTACAAGGGCGTTAAGAAAGCACAGCAACCTATTGTTTTAGTTGGTAAAGGTGTCACCTTCGACTCGGGCGGGATTTCCATCAAGCCCGGCGCAGCGATGGACGAAATGAAGTACGACATGGGCGGCGCAGCCTCCGTATTGGGCACCATGCGCGCCTTGCTGGAGCTCAAGTTGCCACTCCATGTGGTCGGCATTATTCCTGCCACGGAAAACCTGCCCGATGGGAATGCCAGCAAACCGGGCGATGTCGTTACCACGATGTCCGGGTTAAGCGTTGAAATCCTCAACACCGATGCCGAAGGCCGCCTCATCCTGTGCGATGCGCTGACTTGGTCGCAGCGCTACAAGCCGCGCGAGATCATCGACATCGCCACCCTCACCGGGGCCTGCGTGATTGCCTTGGGTAGCCATGCCTCCGGCCTGCTCGGCAACAACGACGCGCTGATTCAGGACCTACTCGAAGCCGGCCAAGCTGCGGGGGATCGTGCCTGGCAGCTGCCGCTGTGGGACGACTATCAAAAACAGCTCGACAGCAACTTTGCCGATATGGCCAACATCGGCGGCCGTGAGGCCGGCACCATTACTGCCGCCTGCTTCCTGTCGCGCTTTGTGAAGGATCAGGCCTGGGCGCACCTCGACATCGCCGGCACCGCCTGGCGCCAAGGCAAAGACAAGGGCTCGACGGGTCGACCGGTGCCGTTATTGGTGCAGCATCTACTCAAGCGTGCTGGCGTCCTCTAAGTCCAGATTGCGCGCATGACCCAAGTCGACTTTTATGTGCCGGCGGCAGAGCAATCGCTACTTCAGACGGCGTGCCGCCTCATCGAGACAGCACGCAGTCGCAACTTGCATGTCCACGTGCACACCCAAGATGCAACACAAGCGCAAGCATTGAGTCGCATGCTATGGACCCAACGCGAAGACAGCTTCCTTGCGCATGACTCCGACGTGCCGGATGCAATCGCACCCGTCCGCATCGGCCAAACGGAGCCTACCTGGGATGCTCAGGTGTTACTCAACCTGAGCAGCGAGATCCCCCTGTTTTTCGCGCGGCATGAACGTCTGCTCGAGTTTGTCGATCCGGAGCAACCTGACCCCGCGCGCGAACGCTTCCGCTTTTATCGCGATCGAGGCTATGCCCCGAACACGCACAAGCTGTAATCCACATCGAATCAGAACCACCCGGATGTCCATGGACAAACATTACGACCCGCATGCGATCGAGACCCGCTGGTACCAACACTGGGAATCGCAAAACCTGTTCGCAGCCACGACCGACTCAGAACAAGCCCCCTACTGCATCATGATCCCGCCACCCAACGTGACGGGCACCTTGCACATGGGCCATGCCTTCCAAGACACCCTAATGGATGCGCTGACGCGCTATCACCGTATGCAGGGACAGCCGACCTTGTGGCAGCCGGGTACGGACCATGCGGGCATCGCCACCCAAATGGTGGTTGAGCGCCAGCTGGAGGCCGAAGGCAAGACCCGGCATGACCTCGGACGTGATGCGTTCATTGACCGGGTGTGGAAATGGAAGGCCGAATCCGGTGGCAACATCACCCGCCAATTGCGTCGTATGGGCAGCTCGGTGGACTGGTCACGCGAGCGATTCACCATGGACGAGGGCCTGTCCGAAGCGGTACGCGAAGTCTTCGTCACGCTCCATGAGCAAGGCCTGATCTATCGCGGTAAGCGCCTTGTGAACTGGGATCCAGTCTTACACACAGCGGTTTCCGATCTTGAAGTACTTTCTGAAGAAGAACAGGGATCCCTCTGGCACTTAAGGTATCCACTCCGCAACGGTAGCGGCCACCTCACGGTCGCGACCACGCGCCCCGAGACCCTGCTTGGCGACTGTGCGGTGGCTGTGCATCCCGAGGACGAACGCTACAAACACCTCATTGGTGAGCTGGTGGAGCTCCCCCTCACCGGACGGCGCATCCCCATCATTGCCGATGAATACGTCGAACCAGAGTTCGGCACCGGCTGCGTCAAAATCACCCCCGCACACGATTTCAATGACTACGAGGTCTGGCAACGCCATCGTGATGAAGTCGCGATTCAAGACCTCCCGCACGGCGGCCTCATCAACCTGTTCACCATCGATGCCGCGATTCGCGCGAATGAGCCCGAAGAAGGCGCGCTCATCCCCACCGCTTATGTCGGCCTAGATCGCTTCGCTGCGCGTAAACAAGTCTTAGCCGATCTCGAAGCGGCGGGCCAACTGGAGAAGACGGACGCACATAAGTTGATGGTGCCACGGGGCGATCGCTCCGGCAGCGTGATCGAACCCTTCCTCACCAACCAGTGGTATGTGCGCACCGCACCGCTGGCCGAACCCGCCATTGCGGCCGTCGAAGAGGGCCGCATTCGCTTCGTGCCAGACAACTGGAAGAACACCTATTTCGAATGGATGCGCAACATCCAAGACTGGTGCATCTCGCGTCAGATCTGGTGGGGCCACCGCATTCCGGCCTGGTACGACGACCTCGGCAATGTCTATGTCGGTCGCAGCGAAGCGGAGATCCGTGACAAACATCAGCTCGGTGCCGACACCGCGCTGCGCCAAGATGAAGATGTCCTCGACACCTGGTTCAGTTCCGCGTTGTGGCCATTCTCAACCCTCGGCTGGCCGGAAAAGACCGAAGAGTTGGCGCGCTTCTATCCAACCTCCGTGCTGGTCACCGGCTTCGACATCATCTTCTTCTGGGTCGCGCGCATGATCATGATGGGCATGCACTTCATGGATGCCGTACCGTTCCATGAGGTCTACATCCATGGGCTGGTGCGTGATGCCCAAGGCCAGAAGATGTCGAAGTCCAAGGGCAATGTGCTCGATCCGATCGATCTGATTGATGGCATCGACCTCGAGGCCTTAGTCACAAAACGCACTCGCGGATTGATGCAGCCGCAGATGCGTGAAAAGATCGAGAAGGCCACGCGCAAGGAGTTCGCCGAGGGCATCCCCTCCTTTGGTACCGATGCTTTGCGCTTCACCTTTGCCGCACTCGCCTCGACCGGACGTGACATCAACTTTGATCTCGCCCGCGTTGAGGGCTACCGCAACTTCTGCAACAAACTGTGGAATGCCGCGCGATTCGTGCTGATGAACACGGAAGGCGAAGACTGCGGCGCCAACAACGAGCCGGTTGAGCTGGGCATGCCCGAGCGCTGGATGATCTCTCGTCTGCAACACACCGAAGCCGAGATCACGCGGCAATTTGACCAATACCGCTTCGACCTCGCCGCACAAAAACTCTACGAGACGATCTGGGATGAGTATTGCGATTGGTATCTCGAACTCGCCAAGGTCACCCTGCAAAACGATGCGGCCAGCCTCGAACAAAAACGCGGCACGCGCCGCACCCTCGTACGTGTTCTCGAAGCGTTACTACGTCTCGCTCACCCCTTGATGCCCTTCATCAGCGAAGAAATCTGGCAACGTGTTGCCCCACTCGCCGGCAAGGTAGGCGAAGGCGAAGACGCCAGTCTCATGCGTCAGCCCTGGCCGCAAGCGGATGATGCACGCATGGACGCTGCTGCTGAAGCCGACATGGCTTGGCTGCAACAAGCCATCCTCGGGGTGCGTCGCATTCGTGCGGAGATGGACATCGCACCGGGCAAGCCGCTCCCGCTATTGCTCCAAAACGCGCGCGACGAAGACCGCCAGCGACTGGCGGCGTGTGAAGCGCTGTTTGTGCGCATGGCGCGTCTCGAATCAATTGATCTGCTTGATGCAGGGGCCGAAGCGCCGGAGTCTGCCACCGCGCTGGTTGGCGAACTGCAGCTGCTGATCCCGCTCGCAGGCCTGATCAATGTAGCCGATGAGCTCGCCCGACTGGATCGTGAACTGACCAAGCTCGACAAACCGATTCAGCAAATTGAAGGCAAGCTCAATAACGCAGGCTTTGTTGATAAGGCACCCGCTGAGGTTGTTGAGAAAGAACGCGCCAAGCTTCAGGATTTGACGCAGCAACGCAACCAATTACATGCTCAACGCGAACGCATGGCCGCCATGGCCTAAACCCCGCAGGAATTTCAGAATGATTCGACGCTTCTCGCTTGCCGCTCCACTGCTCTTGCTTGCTACGCTCGCACATGCCGAAAGCGCTTGGATTCAGGGCATGCCGGTTCCGGTTCGCAGCAGCGCCGAAGCAGGCGAAATTCTGCAACTGCTGTCACATGGCAGCGCAGTTGACGTACTCGAACGCAAAGAGATCCACACCCGCATCCGAACCGACAACGGCATTGAAGGCTGGGTGCGCGCGGCCGACCTCTCCGCCAGTGATGTCAGTACGGCTGCGCTCAGCGCAAAGATTGACGGGCTGCAACAAGAGGCGGCACAGCGCGAGGTAGAAACCAATCGCCTGCGCGAAGATGTACGCAGCAAACAACAACAAACCCTTGCGATTGAAGCCGAGCTGGCCGAAGTGCGTGCTGCTTACAAGCGCGCGCGTGAGGAATACGATCGCCTCGAACAAGATTCAAAAGACACCGTAACCCTACGCAAACAAATCGAAGAACTGCAAAGCCGTGTTCTTGGCCGTGAACGTGAGATTCAAACCCTACAACAAGAGATCGAGCGCATCGAAGATCGCAGTGGCCGCGACTGGTTTCTCATTGGCGCACTGGTCATCCTGATTGGAGTGATCGCGGGCTTGCTGATTGGCCGCATGGGCGGCGGCCGCAAAACCAGTAGCGAGAACTGGTAGGTTAGATCCCTCACCGATGAAATCAGGAACCCGCTCGGGCGGCGAATTCGAGCCGCTCTAGCGTTCGAGCTGGCTCACATCCCGCACCGCACCGCGCGCCGCGGACGTGGTCATTGCGGCATAGGCGCGCAGTGCCGCAGAAACCTTACGTGGACGTGGCGCATCTGGCTTCCAGCCCTTGGCATCACGTTCCGCACGACGCTTTGCCAGTTCCTCATCAGAAACGACAAGACGAATCTCGCGATTCGGGATGTCGATCTTGATGGTGTCACCCTCCTCAACCAAGCCAATCGCTCCACCTTCCGCAGCTTCCGGTGAAACATGACCAATGGAAAGGCCGGATGTGCCACCCGAGAAGCGTCCGTCTGTAATCAAGGCACAGGCCTTACCCAGCCCTTTGGATTTCAGATACGAGGTCGGATACAGCATTTCCTGCATGCCCGGCCCTCCTCGCGGTCCTTCGTAACGAATCACCACGACATCGCCTTCCTTGATCTGGTTATCCAGAATCGCAGCAACCGCGGCATCCTGTGATTCAAACAGACGCGCAGGACCACTGAACGTGAGAATCGACGCATCTACGCCTGCGGTTTTGACAATGCAACCATCCTCCGCGAGGTTGCCGTGTAGCACGGCCAGACCACCATCGAGGCTATAGGCATGCTCACGATCGCGAATACAGCCGTGCTCACGATCAACATCCAAGTCGGGATAGCGTGCACTTTGTGAGAACGCAACCTGGGTTGGAATCCCACCCGGACCCGCACGATAAAACTCTTTCACGGTCTCATCTGTGGAATGCAACACATCCCATTGATTCAGCGCATCACCCAATGTTTTGCTGTGCACCGTCGGCACCGTCGGGTGCACCAAACCTTGCCGCTCCAACTCACCCAGAATCGCCATCACGCCACCGGCACGATGCACATCTTCCATGTGGTATTGCGGCGTTGATGGCGCGACCTTACACAAGTGCGGCACCTTGCGGCTCATTCGATCAATGTCGGCCATGGCGAAGCCAATGCCGCCCTCTTCGGCAGCAGCGAGCAAATGCAACACGGTGTTGGTTGAGCCGCCCATCGCAATATCAACGGCCATGGCATTTTCAAACGCCTTAAAGCTGGCGACGTTACGCGGCAATACACTGTCATCGTCTTGTTCGTAGTAACGACGCGCAAGATCGACAATCGTACGACCCGCACGCAAGAACAACTGCTCACGATCCGCATGCGTTGCCAACAAGGAACCATTGCCGGGCAAGGACAAGCCTAAAGCTTCAGTCAGGCAGTTCATCGAGTTGGCGGTAAACATGCCAGAGCAAGAGCCGCAAGTTGGGCAAGCCGAGCGCTCATAGGTCTGCACATCCTCATCCGAAACTCGGTCATCCGCAGCCGAGACCATCGCATCAACCAGATCGAGATGGACCTCTTTACCCTTCATCACCGCCTTGCCGGCCTCCATCGGACCACCGGAAACAAAGATGGTCGGGATGTTCAAGCGCATTGCTGCATTGAGCATGCCCGGCGTGATCTTGTCGCAGTTGGAAATACACACGATCGCATCAGCGCAATGCGCATTGACCATGTATTCCACCGCATCGGAAATCACCTCACGGGATGGCAGCGAATAGAGCATGCCGTCGTGACCCATGGCGATGCCGTCATCCACCGCGATGGTATTAAATTCTTTGGCAACTCCGCCCGCCCTTTCAATTTCACGCGCAACCAGCTGGCCCAAATCTTTGAGATGCACATGACCCGGCACGAACTGGGTAAACGAATTGGCGACCGCAATAATCGGCTTACTAAAATCGCCATCTTTCATGCCCGTCGCGCGCCAGAGTGCGCGCGCACCTGCCATGTTGCGACCGTGGGTTGTGGTTCGGGAGCGGTATTCAGGCATGGGCTTTCTCGTAGCTAAATCATCGAATGGAGCGCGCACATGGCGCACAGTGCAAAGTCAGTGCATTCTATCGGAATGTCCGCTGCAGCCCCAATGTCTTCCCAGGAATCATCAACAAAGCCCGTAGGGGTTTTGCGCCGTCTTGGCGCGATGTTCTATGACGGACTTCTGCTGCTGGCGCTGTGGTTTATGGGCATGGCCATCGCCCTGCTGTTCTCCCACGGCGAGGCGATTGTTGGGAATCCGTTGGTTACGACGTGGCTATTTCTGATTGCCTTCGCCTACTTTGCATTCCCCTGGATGCGTGGCGGACAAACCCTCGGGATGAAGACCTGGCGGTTCCGACTGGTCCGGATCGATGGCAAGCCCCTAACCCTTTGGCATGTCTTGCTGCGCTTTCTCAGCGCAATCCCCTCGATTGGGCTCGGCGGTATTGGCCTGTGGTGGGCCTGGGCGCATCCACAGCGCCTCGCGCTGCATGATCGCTTCTCAGAAACGAAACTGATTCGGGTGTGATGGGTAGAACGTACGCCGGGAGTTAAGTCTTCGGCAGCGTCACGCCGGTCTGCCCCTGATACTTGCCGCCGCGATCCTTATACGAGGTTTCGCACACCTCATCGGATTGATAGAACAACATCTGCGCCACGCCTTCGTTGGCATAAATTTTCGCCGGCAGCGGTGTGGTGTTGGAAAACTCCAAAGTCACATGCCCTTCCCACTCCGGCTCCAGCGGCGTGACGTTCACAATAATGCCGCAGCGTGCATAGGTTGATTTACCCAAACACACCACCAACACATCGCGTGGAATACGGAAGTATTCGACCGTGCGCGCCAATGCAAACGAGTTCGGCGGAATGATGCACACATCGGAGTTCACATCGACAAAGCTGCGGTCATCGAAATTCTTCGGATCGACCACGGCCGAATTGATGTTGGTAAAAATCTTGAATTCACCCGAGCAGCGCACGTCATAGCCATAGCTCGAGGTGCCGTAGGAAACGATACGACTGCCATCGCTGGCATGTTTGACCTGGCCCGGTTCGAACGGCTCAATCATGCCGTGTTGTTGTGCCTGTTCACGGATCCAGCGATCGGACTTGATGGTCATGGGGCGTTTCCTCGTACTGCGGCCCAAAGCGGTGATGAATTCTTGAAGTGCGAATACTACAACGCCGCGTTACCGCGGCGTTGTATGAAGGGCTAAAAAGATGAATTACTGGATCACAATATTGGGGAACTTGGCCGCGTAATTCTTCTTCTGCA
The DNA here is from genome assembly GCA_964654355.1 of uncultured Piscirickettsiaceae bacterium. Taxonomy (GTDB): domain Bacteria; phylum Pseudomonadota; class Gammaproteobacteria; genus CAZZIQ01. The sequence continues at coordinate 12,389 of CAZZIQ010000008.1, read as the reverse complement.
TTGCCAGCTTAGCCGTCGCACGACGGGCCACATCACGATACACCGCCGACAACGGGCTGTCCGGATCGGAAACCACGGTCGGCTTGCCCTGATCGGCATCTTCACGAATCTGCTTGTTGAGCGGCAGTGAGCCCAAAAATGCGACACCTTCATCGGCCGCCATCTTCTCCGCACCACCCTGAGCAAAGATGTGTTCTTCGTGACCACAGGACGGGCAGATATACAGACCCATGTTCTCAACAATGCCGAGCACCGGCACTTCCACCTTCTCAAACATGCGCAGCCCCTTAAGGGCATCCAACAAGGCAATGTCTTGCGGAGTGGAAACAATCACCGCACCGGATACCGGAATCTTCTGCGCCAGCGTCAGCTGGGTATCCCCCGTGCCTGGCGGCATGTCGACGATCAAATAATCCACATCTTTCCAGTTGGTGTCTTTCAACAGCTGCTCAAGCGCCTGGGTCACCATCGGACCACGCCAAATCATCGGCGTGTCTTCTTCGATCAGATACCCAATCGACATGGATTGAATGTTGTAGCTCACCACCGGTTCGAGCTTTTTGCCGTCATTGGATTCAGGCTTCGCACCCGATGCACCCAGCATGCGCGGCTGACTCGGACCGTAGATGTCCGCATCCAACACACCCACGGTTGCACCTTCTGCAGACAAGGCCAAGGCCAGATTCACGGCCGTAGTGGATTTACCCACGCCACCCTTACCGGAAGCGACCGCAATGATGTTCTTCACGCCTGGTAGTGCAGGTACGCCTTTCTGTACTGCGTGCTCGACCACTTTCCACGTGACATTCACGCTGACATCGCCTGCACCCGCGGCCTGGATCTTCTCCACCAAGGCATTGGCCAGATCAGCTTTATAGCCTTCCGCAGGAAAGCCTAATTCGATGTTGACCACGACCTTGCCGCCGTCGACGGAAATGTCTTTGACCGCGCGGGCATCAACCAGATCGGTACCGAGGTAGGGATCGCTGTACTGCTGGATCGCAGCTTCAACTTGTTCACGCGTCATGTCTGCCATGGGGAAGGCTCCTCACGAAATGTTCAAACAGCTTGGAAATTGAAAAACCGCGAAAGTCTACGGTTTTTGAGAATGCGCGTCAGGATGCATTACCTGATAAAAATAGTCAAGCATTCCTGCCGCAGGAATCGACGCGGGAATCCGCCACAGCCCTGCTAGAATGCGGGGTTTTACACGCGACCTGTTTCCGCAGAAAACCTTCGAGACCCAACGCCATCATGCCCCGCCGTATTCTGGTTACCAGCGCCCTGCCCTACGCCAACGGCAGCATCCACCTCGGCCACCTTGTCGAGTACATCCAGACCGACATCTGGGCCCGATTCCAGCGGATGCGCGGTCACCAATGCGTCTACGTCTGCGCCGATGATGCGCATGGCACGCCGATCATGCTGCGCGCGCAGAACGAAGGCATTACCCCCGAACAATTGATCGGCGCGGTACGCGCAGAGCACACCGCTGATTTCGCTGGCTTCGGCATTGGCTTCGATCATTACCACTCAACCCATTCCGATGAGAACCGTGCGCTGGCCAGCGACTTATACCTGCGTCTGCGCGATGCGGGCCATATCGCGCGCAAGACCATTCGCCAGGCCTTCGACCCGGAACGCGAGATGTTTCTGCCGGATCGCTTCATCAAGGGCACCTGCCCGCGTTGTAAGGCGCCGGATCAATACGGCGATTCCTGCGAAGCGTGTGGCGCGACCTACAGCCCAACGGAACTGCTTGATGCGCGCTCCGCCGTCTCCGGCGCGAAGCCGATCGAACGTGAATCCGAACATCTGTTCTTCAAGCTTGGTGACTTTGAGGCCTTCTTAAAGGATTGGACCCACGCCGGCCACCTGCAAGCCGAGGTCGCACACAAGCTCGGTGAATGGTTTGAGTCGGGCCTGCAAGACTGGGACATTTCGCGCGACGCGCCCTACTTCGGTTTTGAAATCCCCGACGCGCCGGGTAAGTACTTCTATGTCTGGCTGGATGCACCGATTGGCTATATGGCCAGCTTCAAGGCGTGGTGTGCACAACACGGCGAAGACTTCGATGCGTGGTGGCAGGCAGACAGTGAAACCGAACTGCATCACTTCATCGGCAAGGACATCATCTATTTCCATGCCCTGTTCTGGCCGGCGATGTTGCAAGGTGCAGGCTATCGCACCCCAAACGCGGTGCACGCGCATGGCTTCCTCACCGTCAATGGCCAGAAGATGTCGAAATCACGCGGCACCTTCATCAAGGCACGGAGCTGGCTGGACCATCTCGACCCACAGGCGTTGCGGTACTACTTTGCCGCCAAGCTGGGTTCGGGCGTAGATGACCTCGACCTCAACCTCGAAGACTTCCGTCTACGGGTGAATGCCGATCTGGTCGGCAAGGTCGTCAACATCGCCAGTCGTTGCGCCGGCTTCATTACCAAGAAATATGCGGGTCGCCTCGCCAGCCAACTGCCCGCGCCTGCGCTCCAGCAAGACTTTGCCGCAGCCGCAGAAACCATCGCCGAACACTACGAAGCGCGTGAATTCTCCCGCGCCATCCGCGAGATCATGGCGCTTGCCGATCGAGCCAATCAGTACATTGATGAACACAAGCCATGGACCTTGGCGAAACAAGAAGGCCAAGAGCAAGCGGTGCAGGAGATTTGCACCCAAGGCTTGGAACTGTTCCGCGTCTTGATGCTCTACCTCAAGCCGGTACTGCCGCAAATGGCACACGCCGCCGAGCAGTTCTTGGCCATTGCCCCACTGCAATGGAGCGACGCCACAACGCCACTACTCGATCACAAGATCGAGGCCTTCAAGCCGCTCATGCAACGCATCGAAGAAACCCAAGTCGAAGCACTGCTCGCCGCAGCTGCGACCGACTTGCAAGCCGCCACCACAGCCGCCCCAACCGAACCGACTGCGATGAACATCGAACCGATCGCCGAAACCATTCAAATTGATGACTTCAGCAAGCTCGACCTGCGCATTGCGCGCATTGACGCAGCCGCACTGGTGGAAGGCGCGGATAAGTTACTGCAGCTCACGCTGAATCTGGGCAATGAAACCCGCAATGTCTTCGCGGGCATTCGCAGCGCCTATGATCCGAAAGAGCTCGAAGGCCGCCTCACTGTGATGGTGGCCAACCTCGCCCCACGCAAGATGCGCTTCGGCGTTTCCGAGGGCATGGTCATGGCCGCCAGCGATGAACGTGGCGGGCCGTTCCTGCTCAGCCCCGACAGCGGCGCCGAACCGGGCATGCGGATTCGCTGATGTATATCCCCAATGGGCCTGCCCACACTGCCCGGCTTGAGCCCACCTAAACCGCACCGTATCGTTACAGCATGACGGAATACGCCCTCATCTTGATCAGCACCGTACTGGTCAACAACTTCGTCCTCGTGAAGTTCTTGGGGCTCTGCCCCTTCATGGGCGTCTCACGCAAACTCGAGACTGCCGTGGGCATGGCGCTCGCAACAACCTTCGTTCTGACCCTGTCTGCGTCCCTCAGTTATCTGGTCAACACTTGGATCTTGGTTCCACTCGAGCTCGAATTCCTGCGCACCATTGCCTTCATTCTGGTGATTGCCGCCGTCGTGCAATTCACCGAGATGGTTGTACACAAAACCAGCCCACTGCTCTATCAAGTACTCGGTATCTTCCTACCACTCATCACCACCAACTGCGCGGTGCTGGGCGTCGCGCTTTTGAACACGCAAGAAAGCCATGGCTTCTTCGAATCGGCGTTGTATGGCTTCGGTGCTGCGGTCGGGTTCTCCATGGTGTTGATCGTGTTCTCGGCCTTACGCGAACGCCTTGCCGTTGCCGATGTACCCTCGCCTTTTCAAGGCGCCTCGATCGCACTGATTACCGCTGGGCTCATGTCGATGGCGTTCATGGGCTTTGCTGGACTGGTCAAAGGCTAAGTCGAGATGATTGAAGCGCTGCTCGCCTTGGGTGGACTTGCGCTGCTGTTTGGGCTGTTGCTCGGCTTTGCGTCCATTCGCTATAAAGTCGATGCAGATCCAGTGGTGGATCGCATCAATGCATTGCTGCCACAAACGCAATGTGGTCAGTGCAGCTATCCCGGCTGCAAACCCTATGCCACTGCAATCGCCAGTGGCGAAGCCGACATCAATCGCTGCCCACCCGGTGGTGAGACGGTGATCCTTGCGTTGGCGGATTTGCTTGGGCGCGACCCACTGCCGTTGGATGGCGAAGAGAAGCCACCCATGATTGCCGTCATTGACGAACAAACCTGCATCGGTTGCACCTTATGCATTCAGGCCTGCCCCGTCGATGCCATCTTGGGTGCAGCGAAACAGATGCATACCGTGATCACAGTGGAATGCACGGGTTGTGAGCTGTGTCTTCCACCCTGTCCCGTGGATTGCATCGACATGGTGCCGATTGGGACCGACCTGACGCGTTGGGGCTGGAACTTGCCCACGGAAACGCGCGCAGCGCCTCCGCTGGAGACTGCGGCATGAGTGCGCTGCATGACTTTCCGGGTGGTCTCAAGCTCGAGGGCCACAAGCAGCGTTCGAATCAAACGCCGATTCGCACGCTGCCACTCACACATGAATTGATCCTACCCTTGAATCAACACATCGGCGCAGCGGCAGAGCCCTGCGTCGCAGTCGGTGATCAGGTCGAGGCCGGCCAAGTGCTTGCCTGCGCCATTGGTGCAATCAGTGCCAACGTGCACGCGCCCGCTGCCGGTGTCGTTCGCGCCATCGAAGCGCGTCCGATTGCACATGTATCGGGCCTCACCGCACCCTCAATCGTGTTGGATGTGAAACCAGCGGCCGTACAAGAGGGCCTGCTCGAGCCCATCATCGACTGGCCTCGTCAAGACCCAGCGCTGCTGCGTGAACGCATTGCGCATGCCGGCATTGTGGGCATGGGCGGCGCAGGATTTCCCACTGCCGCCAAACTCAACACCGGCGCACGCCGTATTCATACCTTGATTCTCAACGGCGCTGAGTGTGAACCCTACATCACCTGTGACGATCGCCTGATGCGCGAACAAGCACCCGCGATCGTACAAGGTGCGCTGATCATGGCGCATCTTCTACACGTCAAAACCGTGTTGTTCGGGGTTGAAGACAACAAACCTGAAGCGATTGCTGCATTGAATGAAGCCTGTGATGCATTGCGTCCACGCCTCGCCGAATGGAACCTGGCAGAACTTGAGGTACGGGTTGCCACCGTACCCACGCGCTACCCTGCCGGTGGCGAAAAACAACTGATCTATACCCTCACCGGCCATGAAGTGCCGAGTCGTGGCCTACCTGCCGACCTCGGCGTGGTTTGTCACAACATGGGCACTGCCTATGCCGTGGATGAAGCCATCCTGAAAGGCCGACCCTTACTCGATCGTGTCGTGACCGTCACCGGCGAAGGCGTGGCACAACCGGGCAATGTGCGGGTTGCGCTTGGTACACCGATTCGTGAAGTACTCAAAGCCTGCGGTCATGTCGCAGAACAAACGCGCGAAGTGTTGGTCGGCGGACCGATGATGGGGTTCGAATTGCTGGATCTAGACGCACCTGTCAGCAAGACCCTGAACTGCCTGTTGGTCGTTGGAGAAGACGAACTACCCGAACGTCTGAATCAACAAGCCTGCATTCGCTGCGGCGATTGCGCCAAGGTCTGTCCAGTGAGCTTGCTCCCACAACAACTCTACTGGCATGCCCGCGCCAAAGATTTCGATCGCACCGAGGAATACAACCTCTTCGATTGCATTGAATGTGGTTGCTGCGCCTGGGTATGCCCCAGCAATATCCCGCTCGTACAGTACTACCGCTTCGCCAAGAATCAGGTGTGGACGCAAGAACGCGAACGCGAAAAATCAGAGCATGCGCGCTTGCGCCATGAATTCCGCGAAGCGCGTCTTGAACGCATTAAGCGCGAACGCGAAGAAAAACTCGCACAACAACGCGCCAAGGTTGAAGGCAAAGACGCCACGGCTGAAGCGGCAAAAAAGAAAGCCATTCAAGAAGCCATTGAACGCTCCAAACAAAAGAAAGCCGTACTGGGCGTTGCGCCGAAAAACATGGACAACCTGACCGAAGATCAATTACGCCAGATTGCGGAGGCAGATCAGCGCCGCGCACATAAAAAACCTGCTGCACGCGTGGCGTCAGACACGGCGGCGGCGCCAACTTCCTCCGCCTCGTCGGATTTACCGGAACCCTAATGCGCTCTTCTCCTCATCAACACGGCATTGCCAGCATTGCCCAAGACATGCAGCTGGTTTTACTCGGCATGGTGCCTGCCGCATTGCTGTTGTTTGCATGGTTTGGCCCCGGAGTGTTGTTCAATCTTGTGCTGGCCACAGGAACAGCACTTGCCGCAGAAGCCGGCGTCTTGCTGTTGCGTAAACGCGACGCCAAGCCCGCCTTGCTCGACTTCAGTGCGGTCGTAACGGCAGTCATCCTCGCCTTGGCACTGCCCTACAGCCTGCCGTGGTGGATGGTGATCGCTAGCACTTTGTTCGCCATCGTCATTGGCAAACAACTTTTCGGTGGCCTGGGCTACAACCCATTCAACCCGGCGATGCTCGGCTATGTGATGTTGTTGGTGTCATTTCCCCTCGAAATGACGCAATGGCTGCCTGCGGTGGATGTACCGGGCAACGCGGATTGGTGGAGCCGGAGCCTATTGAACTGGGGTGCGGGTGCACCGATCGATCAGCTGACGGCTGCCACCCCGCTGGATCATGTCCGCACCTCCCTGTTGCAAGGACAGACCCTCAGTGAAGTGGAACCCTTGCCCAGCGGCTATGGCCTGCATCCGAGCGAATGGATCAGCCTCGCTTTTCTCGCTGGCGGTCTCTGGCTGATGTCCAAAAAAGTCATCAGCTGGCACATCCCAATCTCCATGCTGCTGAGCCTGTGGACCTTATCCTTCTTCTTTCATGCCATGGATGCCGACACCTTCGCCACGCCGATGTTCCATCTGTTTCATGGCGCCACCATGTTCTGCGCGTTCTTCATTGCCACCGATCCAGTCAGTGCGGCGACCACGCCGAAAGGCCGCATCGTGTTTGGCGCGGGCATCGGCGCGCTGGTGTTTGTGATTCGCACCTGGGGCGGCTATCCCGATGCAGTGGCGTTTGCCGTCCTGCTGATGAACATGACCGCGCCCTTAATTGATTACTACACCCGCCCACGCGTCTTCGGCACAGGCAAACGCAACTCGTAATGTCCTCGAAACTTCTTCAAATCACCCTGCGTGGCGGCTTCTTGCTGCTCCTGTTCGCGCTCATCGGCACCGGCATCGTGGCCTGGACCGAACGCAACACGGCAGCACAAATCGCCACCAACGAACGCAATGTATTGCTGCGCACGCTCAATGAGCTGATCCCCGCGAGCGAATACAACAACGATCTGCTGGCTGAGCCAATCACCCTCGCTGCAGATAAGCGCCTCGATGCCCACGCCTCCAGCCTGGCCTATCGCGCCCTACTCGATGGAAGCCCTGTAGCCGTCTTTCTTCAGCCGGTTGCCCACGATGGCTACAGTGGCAGCATCAAACTCCTCGTGGCCATCCTTGAAAACGGCACCATCGCCGGGGTGCGCGTCCTCCAACATCGTGAAACGCCAGGCCTTGGCGATTACGTCGAAGCCAATAAATCGTCTTGGATTCACGGCTTCATTGGCCGCAGCCTGGGCAATCCGGCGCCGAAATTGTGGCAGGTAAAGCGTGACGGCGGCGTCTACGACCAATTCACCGGCGCCACCATCACACCGCGCGCCGTCGTACGTGCCGTCGCCCGCAGCTTGGAGTATTTCCAGAGCCACCGCGCTACACTGCTTGGACTCGAAGTCGCACCAACGTCACCGAACAACCCGCCCGCATCACCACAGAAGAATTGATATGGATCGCCTCCGCGCACTGTTTCAAGACGGACTCTGGACCAACAACGTTGGTCTGGTACAGCTGCTTGGCTTATGCCCGCTGCTAGCCGTGACCGGCAGCGCGATCAATGGCCTTGGCCTTGGCCTTGCCACCCTCCTGGTATTACTGATTTCGAACGGCCTCGTTTCGATTATTCGCAACTGGGTGCCCAGCGAAATCCGCATTCCAGTTTTTGTGTTGATCATCGCCTCCGCGGTGACGGCAATCGAGTTGACCTTCAAGGCCTTGTTCTACGACCTCTACCTCATCCTCGGCATCTTCATTCCGTTGATCGTGACCAACTGCGCCATCATCGGCCGTGCCGAGGCCTTTGCCTCGAAAAACAGCCTACCCAACGCTTTAGTCGATGCCTTTGCCATGGGCATGGGCTTCCTCTTCGTGTTGGTGGCGCTTGGCGGCCTGCGCGAACTGTTTGGGCACGGCACGATTCTGAGCAACGCACACCTCATCTTTGGCGAAGCTGCGCGCGACTGGACGGTGCATCTGATCGATAACTACCGCGACTTCTTGTTGGCCATCTTGCCACCGGGGGCGTTCATTGCCTTAGGTCTTTTGATTGCGGGTAAAAACTGGATTGATCAACGCGCTCAGAACGCCCAATTGATCGCCTCTCAATCGAACGACCTGACCCATACCCGTTCTGTAGTTGCTCACTAGCATGACCGTTCCGTCTTCTCATGCTACGCGACGGATGTGGAAATTCGGCGCGTATGGAGTCGGGGCCTATCTCCTCGTCTCAGCATTCCTACTCGGCAGTGAATATATGCAGCATGGATTTTCCACGCTGGTGATGCTGCATTTTTTCTTTCTCTTTTCCCTGCTCCTGCTCCTGATCCCTCTATACCAACTTGCCTATCGGAACAACATTACCGGATTGCGCAATCGGAACCGGCTCGTATATGACCTAGAACAACCACAGCCGGGCTATCTCGCGGCTCTCAATATTCGTGGCTTCCACCTCATCAATGACGCATATGGAATACGCGCGGGCGATCGGGTCTTAAAAGAAATCGCAAACGACCTCCGCGCAATCACCGCACCAGACACCAAGATTTACCATAGCGAAGCTGACGTCTTTGCCTTCATCTTTACCGCCGATGATCCATACAGCTATCTCAAAAAAATCCAACGCATCATCACAGAAAAACGACGCCAAATTGATCATCAAACACTGCACCTTCGGATCGAAATCGGCTACGCCCCCCTTGCATACCCACACCCGCTGCGTTACGCCATGCGCGGAATCTTTGTCGCCCGCAAGAGAAAAATGTTTGTCGCCGAGGGTACACCAGACGATACGCACAGCCTGACGCGCTCGAAAATGCATTTGATCGATGAGGTTTTTGCCGCACTAAAAGAAGATCGAATAGAAGCGTGGTACATGCCCATCCAAGATGTGCGCAAGAAGAAGATCGTCGCCTATGAGGCATTGGCCCGCATACGCACGGCTAAGGGCGGATTAATTCCGCCAGAAGAATTCATCACAACCGCGGCTGAACATGGCATCCTCAGCGAAATCACCCTACTCATCCTGGACCAAGCCTTACAGGCTTTCACCAATCGACCCGAAGAAGTCTCCATCAATATCTCGCATCTGGATCTTGAGTCACCGCTCCATCTCCGTAAGATTCTTGAGCGGCTACGAGGTTTTGGCGCACCTGAGCGGATCACTTTCGAAATCACAGAAACGAGTTTATTCCTCAACCGCGATCTCGCGGAAACGGGTTTAAAAGACATCCTGCACAGTGGCGCTAGGCTCTCCATCGATGATTTTGGCATCGGTTATTCAAACTTTGCGCGCATTGTTGAAATGCAAATTCATGAAATCAAATTGGATGGCAGCCTCATCGCACCCTTGGTCAGGCTCGACAGCATCAGCGACAAAGAACTACTAAATAAAAAACGGGTGACGCAATCCATCATCTCTCTCGCTAAAAAGATGGACTTGGTGACGTGTGCAGAATTCGTCGAAACCGAAGAACACATTAAGCTTTGCCATGATCTTGGGGTCGATCGAATGCAAGGCTATGCAATTGGCGCCCCACAACCCCTTCCGCTGCCTGAACCCGAATCGGCATGAATGCAGATAAGCGCACACAAATCTACACTCGCCTTGCCGCGCACATCACCGAACCGACTACCGAACTCGAATACCAAACTCCCTACGAATTGTTGGTTGCAGTGGTGATGTCAGCGCAGGCAACTGATAAAGGTGTAAACATCGCGACGCGCAAGCTGTTTCCCGTCGCAAATACCCCTGCTGCAATGATCAAGTTGGGCGAAGCGAAGCTGAAAACCTACATCAACACCATTGGCCTGTTTAACAGCAAAGCCAAACATGTGATGGCGTTGAGTCAGCTGCTGCTGCAACGGCATAACGGCGAAGTGCCACAAACCCGGGAAGAATTAGAAGCCCTCCCCGGCGTCGGTCGCAAAACCGCGAATGTGATTCTCAACACCCTGTTCGGGCAAGAAACCATCGCGGTCGACACACACATCTTTCGGATCGCCAATCGCACCGGTCTCGCCAAAGGCAAGACCGTGCGCCAAGTTGAAGATCGCCTCACCCGATTAACGCCAAAGGCCTATCTGAAAGACGCACATCATCTCCTGATCTTGCATGGACGCTATACCTGTATCGCACGCAAACCCAAATGTCCCGACTGTGTGATTCGTGACCTGTGCGAATTCAAAGACAAAACGCCCGACCCGGTCGCAGCGAAGGCGTAAGGCAACCCGCGCATGCTCTTCACCCAAGACCGCGAAAAACTCCGCAGCTACTTTCGCGAATGCTGGGAGGCGCATGTTGCCGGCGCGATTCAAACCCCGCTCGAAACGCTGGTGGCCGAGGTGGTGGCCGAACACCCGGAATACCACGCCGCGGTTTTGGATGAACGTAGCCTAGAACGCGAATGGCATCCCGAAGACGGTGCGACCAATCCGTTTCTGCACATGGGCTTGCACATCGCCCTGCGCGAACAACTCAGCAGCGATCGCCCTGCAGGCATTCGTGCAGTTGCGCGTCAGTTGATCACGAAATTTAAAGATGGCCACGCGGCCGAACATGCCGCGCTTGATTGCCTTGCCGAGTCGCTTTGGCTGGCGCAGCGTAATCAGGCCGAACCGGATGAAGCCGCGTATTTGGAATGTCTGCGCACGCTCGCGCGCAGTTAGCGAGGCCCTGATCTAGGCTCAAGGTGCGCTATCGGCGCGCTCTTCCTTCACGACCTGCATCAGATCTTGTTTGCTGATACCCATCGCCAAGGCAGCGGTGGAAGCGACATAAATCGAAGAGTAGGTACCAATTAAGACCCCCAAGATCAGGGCCAACGAGAAGCCATGAATGATCTCGCCACCCAGGAAGAACAAGGCAATCAACACCAGCATGGTGGTGACAGAGGTCATCAAGGTGCGCGACAGGGTTTGGTTCAATGAGCGATTGACGATCTCGACCGGGCTGCCCTTGCGCATGCGCCGGAAGTTTTCACGAATGCGGTCGAACACCACGATGGTGTCATTCAACGAATAACCGATCACCGCCAAAACCGCAGCCAACACGGAGAGATCAAACTCGGCTTGCAGTAGCGCAAACACACCCAAGACGATCATGACGTCATGCACCAGCGCGGTAACCGAACCCAGGGCCAAACGCCATTCAAAGCGCATGGCGACATAAATCAGGATCGCGATCAGCGCGAACAACACCGCCAGACCACCATCCTCACGCAACTCTTCGCCGACCGCCGGGCCGACAAACTCAACACGACGCATCTCGACAGTCGAATCCATCTGGCGCAGCGCATTCATCACACTAGAACTCATCTGCGCTGGATTACCTTCCTCCGCTTGCGGCAGGCGCACCAAGACCTCGCGTGCGCTGCCAAAGTGCTGGACGATGGCTTGGTTAAAGCCGCCTTGACTCAGCGCGTCACGCACGGGATTGAGCTCAACCGCCTTTGGATAACCAACCTCGACCAACACGCCGCCGGTGAAATCCACACCGAAATTGAGGCCGCGCACCAGAAGGAGCGCCACCGAGGCCAGCACCAAGGCGATGGAGAACATGCCCGCGAGCTTGCGCCGACGCATGAAGTCGATGTTTTGAAGTCCTGCAAAAAACGCCATGTCTATTCCTTGATCGATGCCTGACTAGATCGAAAGCTTCTTCATACGACGACGACCGTAGATCGCGTTCACCACCACACGCGTACCCACAATCGCCGTGAACATGGAGGTCAGAATGCCCAGTGACAACGTCACCGCGAAGCCCTTAATCGGCCCCGTACCAAAAGCGAACAACAGCACCGCCGCAATGAAGGTGGTGATGTTGGCGTCGGCAATGGTGCTAAAGGCTTTTTCATAGCCCGAATGAATACTCGCCTGCGGTGTATTGCCGTTTTTAATCTCTTCGCGAATACGCTCAAAGATCAACACATTCGCATCCACCGCCATAC
>CAZZIQ010000007.1:0-47188 GCA_964654355.1 uncultured Piscirickettsiaceae bacterium | reverse complement strand
CCGCAGCGAAGAAGAAGGCCGCTCCTAAGAAGAAGCGTGCCGCAGCGAAGAAGAAAGCTGCACCGAAGAAGAAGCGCGCTGCTCGTAAGAAGAAGTAAGACGAGCAAAGCGTGACTCTGGTCCGTCCGGCTTATGGTTGGGCGGACCAGGTTTCTGATCTTCATGGCCCTTCGGGCCCGCTATACCTGAGCATTTAAATCAGGTATGGTGGTTCTTTCTTTTGGATCACAGCGCTTTTCAGTGCGCGCCTCAGGGATTGAGCCATGCCTTATTTCTTGTTCAAGATGTTTCCGAATCGCAAAGTTGAAGCGATTGAGTCCCATCCGAAGTTCCGTGATGCGCGGGATCGTGCGCGTGAATTGCGTGGACAGCTGACGGTGGCAGACAACTGCGAAATCAAAATGGTGTTTGCGCCGAACGAGGGCGCGGGCGCGAAATTGTTGATGACAGAGCGCGAGGTCATTCCGATGGGGGATGATTAAGGGAGATGCGTTCCGTTTCGATCTGAGAAAGCGCACTAATTTGGTGCGCTTTTTTTGTTTTTGCACCATTAAAATGCGTAAGGAGTCGGGTGCATGCACGCATCTGGGGCTTTTGCACAGATTCAGTCCGGCACAGTTCTTGCGTAGTAACGCGCTTTAAAGTGCACTTCACAATGCATTTCACTGGATTTTCGTTACATGAGGAGAACAAATACATGCACACCGTGACGTGGATCAAACATTCAGGTGTTTTGCTCGGGCTCGGGCTCTTCAGCGGGCTCGCGCAGGCGAATGAACTGGCGGCTGCCGATACGGCGTGGATTCTCACTTCCACCGCGCTGGTCTTGTTCATGACTTTGCCGGGGCTGGCGCTCTTTTACGGTGGTTTGGTGCGAAGCAAGAATGTGCTTTCCGTGCTGATGCAGTGCTTTGCAATTGCGGGGATCGTGTCGTTGTTGTGGATGTTGTTGGGTTACAGCCTCGCCTTTTCCGAAGGTAATGCATGGTTGGGTGGATTTGATCGTGCATTCCTTGCTGGTGTTGAGGAGGGCACGCTTGCAGGTGCTCTGCCAGAATCACTGTTTGTTTTGTTCCAGATGACCTTTGCCATCATTACCCCGGCGTTGATTGTGGGAGGTTTTGCTGAGCGTATGCGGTTCTCTGCGGTGTTGGCTTTTTCTGCACTCTGGCTGTTACTGGTCTATGCCCCGGTCACGCATTGGGTCTGGGGCGGCGGCTGGCTTTCTGAGTTGGGTGTAATGGATTTCGCTGGCGGCATTGTGGTGCACATTACGGCTGGGGTTGCCGCATTGGTGGCGGCGATTGTGTTGGGGCCGCGCAAGGGGTTCACCACTACGGCGATGCCGCCGCACAACATGACCATGACGGTGATGGGCGCAGGCATGCTCTGGGTGGGGTGGTTTGGCTTTAACGGCGGTAGCGCCTTGGCTGCGAATGGCGATGCGGCGATGGCGATGCTGGCGACGCATCTTGCTGCGGCAGCCGGTGCGATCACCTGGATGTTTGTGGAGTGGGCGCGCTTTGGGAAGCCCACAGCCCTCGGTGCGGTGACGGGCATGGTTGCGGGCTTGGGTACGATTACGCCGGCGTCTGGTTTTGTTGGGCCAGCGGGTGCCCTGGTGATTGGGGTTCTCGCAGGTGTAGTCTGTTTCAATGCCGTCCTTTTGATTAAGCGCCGGCTCAAGATTGACGATTCGCTCGACGTCTTTCCGGTGCATGGGGTGGGTGGAATCTTGGGTTCGCTTTTGGTCGCGGTTTTTGCTTCGACCGAACTGGGTCTATTTAGTGGCCAAGGTTATTTGCTCGAAACCATGCCAAGCATGAGTGCGCAGCTGCAAGCACAGCTGATTGGGGTTGTTGCGGTAACGATCTTTACAGCGTTGGTGACCTATCTCATTCTCAAGTTCGTCGGTCTGTTTGTTGCTTTGCGTGTTTCCAGTGATGAGGAAACGCAAGGGTTGGACATCGCTGCGCACGAGGAGCGTGGTTACGACCTCTGATGGAGTTCGCTTGAGTGCCGCGTTGCGGTAGTTTTGGCGAAAAGACGGGGCGGCTGTACAATCAGCCGTCCCGTTTTTTATTTTGTCTTTCTCGTCATCCCTTTGATTTATTGAGGTTTTTGCTGCAGTGAACCGGCGCGTTTACATCCATACGTTTGGCTGTCAGATGAATGTCTACGATTCCGACCGAATCGTGGACTTGTTGGGTGTGTCGCATGGTCTGGAGCCCGTTGCAAATGCCGAAGAGGCGGACGTGCTGTTGCTCAACACCTGTTCGGTGCGCGAGAAAGCACAGGAGAAAGTGTTTTCTCTGCTTGGACATTGGAAAGCGCTGAAGCAGAACAAGCCTGGCACAGTCATTGGTGTTGGGGGGTGTGTGGCTAGCCAAGAAGGCGATGAGATCCGCGCTCGCGCGCCGTTTGTTGATCTCGTGTTTGGCCCACAAACCCTGCATCGCTTGCCGGACATGCTTACCGCCTTAGAGCGTACGCAGGTGCCACAGGTTGATGTGAGTTTTCCCGAGATCGAGAAGTTTGATCAATTGCCTGATCCGCAAGCGCATGGAGTCACGGCATTCGTCAGCATCATGGAGGGCTGTAGTAAGTACTGCACCTTTTGTGTGGTGCCATACACGCGTGGCGATGAAGTCAGTCGTCCGTTGGATGATGTATTGGCTGAAGTGGCAGGACTGGCTGCACAGGGGGTGCGTGAAATTACCTTGCTTGGGCAGAACGTCAATGCCTATCGTGGCCCGGCTGCTGATGGAACCAGCATCGATCTCGCAACTTTGATTCATTACATCGATGCTGTGCCGGGAATTCAACGCATTCGCTATACCACCTCGCATCCCTTGGAGATGACGGAATCCTTAATGCAGGCCCATGCGGAGGTGGCGTCTTTGGTGCCGCATCTACATCTGCCGGTGCAGTGTGGCTCAGATCATGTGCTATCGATGATGAAGCGTGGGCATACCGCGGATGAGTATCGCGACATCATTGCGCGTCTGCGCGCTCATCAACCTGAGATCAGTCTATCTTCCGATTTCATTGTCGGTTTCCCGGGCGAAACGGATGCCGATTTTGAGCAGACGTTGGATCTTGTTGCTGAGCTGCGCTTCGATCGTTCCTTTAGTTTTGTTTACAGTCCACGTCCGGGTACGCCAGCAGCAGGTTTGTTTGATGATGTCATGCCAAAGGTGAAGCAGGCACGTCTGGAGCGTTTGCAGGCGCGCCTGAATCAAATCATGTTCGACATCAGTCGCGATATGGTGGGGACAACGCAGGTCGTTTTGATTGAAGGTGCGGCGCGCAAAGATCCAATGCAATGGTCTGGACGTACACCGAATAACCGTGTCGTGAACTTTCATGCGCCGCAAGGCGTCAGTCTTCAGGCGGGTGATTTTGTTGAAGTGCAGATTGATGAAGCCTTGCCTAACTCGCTGCGCGGCATTTGTCTTACGGTCGTGTCTGCGGCTGCATAACGCGCGCTTGATCGTCGTAGTTGTCTTTGTGGTCGCTGTATTACGCTTTTTGAAACGGAGTTTTCATGTTTTCTTCAGAAATCAGTTTGGCGACCGCAACCGCGCAGCACATCCCCAATATGGTGGGCGAACTGGATCAGAACCTGCATGCAATTGAGCGTCAGTTGGGCGTTGAGATCACGTATCGTTCGGGTCAGTTTCGTTTGATGGGTGATGAAGCTTCTGTCGAAGCTGCGAAGACGGTATTGCGTGAAATTTATAGCTTGGCGCTCTT
Source organism: uncultured Piscirickettsiaceae bacterium (assembly GCA_964654355.1). Lineage (GTDB taxonomy): Bacteria > Pseudomonadota > Gammaproteobacteria > CAZZIQ01. The sequence goes on along the minus strand of CAZZIQ010000007.1, from coordinate 43,432 downwards.
TAATCCAGTCACCAGCGAACAAGTAATACAGGTGTTGAGCGGCATTGCTGCAGCTCCGCCGGAGCCCGAGCAAACCTTGGATGAATTGCTTGAGGCGGAGGAGTCGTTTGTGGCGGATGTCACGATTCAAACGCGGAATCGAAGCATTCAAGGGCGCAATCCCAATCAAAAGCGTTATCTCCTCGGCATTCAACAAAACACCTTGAGTTTTGGTGTGGGTCCGGCAGGGACAGGTAAGACTTGGTTAGCCGTTGCCAGTGCTGTGGAGGCGTTGCGCAAAGAAGAAGTCGCGCGTTTGGTGTTGGTGCGTCCCGCGGTAGAGGCAGGTGAGAAGTTAGGTTTCTTGCCAGGTGATATGGCCGAAAAGATTGATCCCTATTTGCGCCCGCTGTATGACGCGCTGTATGAGATGTTGGGGTTCGACAAGGTGCAAAAGTTGATCGACCGCAATGTGATCGAAGTTGCGCCGTTGGCGTTCATGCGGGGGCGTACGCTCAACGATGCCTTCATCATCATGGACGAAGCCCAAAACACCACGGTTGAACAAATGAAGATGTTCTTGACCCGAATTGGATTCGGCTCACGCGCAGTTGTTACGGGGGATGTCACGCAGATTGATTTACCGCGTCATGCCACCTCGGGTTTGCGTCATGTGATTGAGGTGTTGCGTCGAGTTGAGGGTGTGCATTTTAGTTTCTTCCAGTCTGGTGACGTGGTGCGACATCCGCTGGTGCAACGCATTGTGCAGGCTTACGAAAGCCACGACGCCTTGCAGCAGGACGATGACTAAAGTGAGTCTGTATTCAGCTGCAGCGCAACGCAGCTTGCGTGCGGCTGCTAAGGCGTTGCCGGAAGTGCACTTGCAGCGTCAGGTGGAAGCCCCCGGATTGGTGAGTGTCGCGCACATGCGTCAGTGGGTCGCTGCGGCGTTAGCGGCAGGGGGGGGTGTGACAGCCACGCAGTCGTTAACCGTGCGTGTGGTTGGTCAGCGAGAAAGTGCGCGCCTCAACAAGACCTATCGTGACAAATCGGGAGCGACCAATATTTTGTCGTTTCCGAGCGCGGCCCTTTCTGTAAAGGCGCCGGCAGAGCTGGTCGCGGCCTGGCGCGAAGAGTTAGGGCTTGGTGATCTCGTGCTATGTTGGCCCGTGGTGCAGGCGGAGGCGGCGGCCCAGCGTAAGAGTGTGGTCGCGCATACAGCACACCTATTGGTGCATGGGACTTTGCACCTGCTCGGGTACGACCATCTCAAGCCACGCGAGGCTCAGCAGATGGAGACGTTGGAGGTGGGTGTCTTGCAACGTTTGGGCTTTGCCGATCCGTATTGATTCTCTGCTGGTCAATCGATCCACTTTGCTGATTTTTGCACGTGAGATGCATGAGGCCTCGTTTTCTGCGTAGAATGGGCTTCCCTTCACTACCGTCCTCTTTGAATGAATAAGGATCGACCTAGGGCCGGCTCCGCTTTATTGCGCTGGCTGCGACCCTACCTCCGGCGCTACGCGGAGCCACAAAGCCGCGCAGAACTTCTCGAACTCCTCCGTACGACTGGTCGTCAGCATCTGCTCGATCCGGATGATTTGTCCATGCTTGAAGGCGTGCTGCAGGTCGCTGAAATGCAGGTGCGCGATGTCATGATTCCGCGCGCACAAATGGTGGTCATTGAACGTGACGCAGAGCCGGAGAAGTTCCTGCCTCTGGTCATCGACTCCGCACATTCGCGCTTTCCTGTCGTAGGCGAGTCGCGCGATGAAGTGGTCGGTATTCTGCTTGCCAAGGACATCCTTCATTGGTGTGCTAGCGGCAAAGAGGCATTTCGCATGCGTGAGCATTTGCGACCGGCGGTCTTTGTCCCAGAAAGCAAGCGTTTGAACGTGTTATTGCGTGAATTCCGTGCCAGTCGCAATCATCTCGCGATTGTTGTGGATGAGTACGGCGGTGTTGCCGGTATGGTGACGATTGAGGATGTGCTCGAGCAAATTGTCGGCGAGATTGAAGACGAACATGACATTGAAGAAGAAGGTCTGATCCTGCGCCACAGCAGTGTGCGGCATACCGTCAAAGGCATGACGCCGATTGAAGACCTCAATGAATTCTTTGCTACAGATTTCAGTGATGAAGAGTTTGATACCGCGGCGGGGTTGGTTACACGTGCGTTGGGACATGTGCCTAAACGTGGCGAGTCAGTGGATTTGCAGGGGCTGCGCTTCAAGGTCTTGCGTGCGGATAACCGTCGCGTCCACCTACTGCAGGTGAATATGTTGGATCCACAATCTTCCGAGTCAACCGAGTTCCAGGCAAACGATGAGGCTGCGCACGACGGTTCAGATCGCTAAACGCGCGGCTCGCAGCGCTTCTGTGCGCCTCGCTTGTTGCTGCGTGGCTTAGGCAAGTCGTTGTGTCGAGCTCTGCGCTTCCAGACTGGGGTGTGACCCCGACTCAATCCCGCGACTCCGCGCTCGGGCTGCGCGTATTTATTGCAGCATGTTTAGGTGCGATCACCGTTCTGGCCTTCGCGCCTTTTTCCTATAGCGCACTCTGGTTGCTGATCTTTGCTGGATTAGCCTGGCTATGGCAGAGCGTTGGCTCGATGCGTGGCGGGTTTCTTACCGGTTACGTCTTTGGTCTTGCCCAATTTGGCTTTGGTGTCTCATGGGTGCATATCAGCATGCATCGTTTTGGTGGTGCCAGCCTGATTGAATCCGGCTTACTTACCGGTCTGTTTGTCGCGTTTCTAGCGTTTTACCCCGCGTTCGTTGGTTTGCTGTATGTGGTTTTGCGTCGGTCTGTTGCGCGGTTCCTGTTGCCGGTCTTGTTTGCGCTGTTGTGGTCGGGTGGCGAATTTCTGCGCAGTACGCTGTTTACCGGTTTCCCATGGTTGCTTGCCGGTGTGGCCCAGGTCGATGGGCTGTGGAACCCCTTACTGCCGCTTATCGGCGCGCCGTTTACGGGCGCGTTATTGGCATTGATGGGCAGCGCCTCGGGGCTGTTGTTCCAGTCCTATCGTGCCTTGCCATCGCGCGGCCATGGGATTTTCCTCACCAAACCTAGCACGATGCGTGCGCCCCTGTGGGTTTTGGGGCCAGTTCTTGCGGTTTTTTCGTTGATGCTACCTTTATTCTTGTTGAAATCAGCACCTATACGCTCTGATGTGGGAGAGGTGCCAAAGATAAGCGTGAGACTCCTGCAATATGGTGTGACACAAGACCAAAAATGGCGGAATTCTCAACGCATTGCCACCTTGGAGTGGTACCGAGAGCAAACGGCGCGCGCGGGTGCGGATTTAGTGATTTGGCCGGAGACCGCCGTGCCGGCCTTTGCTTCAGATGTAAGTAGTTACTTACATCAAATTCAAGAAATTTCATTGTCGAATGACTCGGGTACGATCTTGGGGGTCGTGCGAGATGAGGCAGGGGGCTATACCAATGCATTACTCGGTTACGGGCGTGCCCAGGGGTATTATGAGAAGCGGCACTTGGTGCCTTTCGGTGAATATATCCCACTTAAGACCATTTTCTCGCCAATTATCGATATCTTGAAGATTCCTATGTCTGATTTCTCTGCTGGAAACGCCGATCAGGCTGGGATCACTTTCGATGGAGACAAAGTGGGATCAAGTATCTGTTATGAGGTCGCATATCCTGGTTTAGTGGAGCAGGGGTCCGCAGGATTCCTGATTACGGTGAGTAATGACGCCTGGTTTGGTGATTCGTGGGCTGCGGACCAGCATTTGCAGATTGCACGGGCACGTGCCGCAGAACGGGGCTTGGCTATGCTGCGCGCCACGAATTCGGGAATCACCGCGGTGATTGGTGAACGTGGGGAGGTCGTAGCGAGTTTGCCGCGGGGCGTTCCAGGTGTGTTGGAGTGGGAACTGCCCTTGTACCTAAATCAACCGGATCGCGCGAGGTACGCAGACTAATTGGGTTTTTTTCCGAAGCGTGCCAGCTCAACGCGCGAACGATCCACCACTTTCTCAAACAGATTCAAGAGCTGAGCTTCAACCGCGATACCCCGGTCGTGCAGCCATTCCTTGAGCTCACGTCCAGTTTCTTCGCTCCATTCCCCGGCTTCTTCCAGATCTTTTTGTATCCAATCGGAGATGCGCTCAGCCTCCTCGCGCGACAGTTCACCAAGCTCGGTAGCCTTGGCCTGAGCGCGGTCAAATAGGGTCGCAAGGTGGGTTTCGGTGGAATGTTCCGCCTCCACGATCCAATCGCGGACGCGCTCAAGCATGCGGGTGTAATGCGGGTCGAGGGACATGAGGCCTCCAGTGGAGTGAAATCCGCGATGGAAGGGGGGATGGCGTGTGCACAAGGGTAGGTGCCAGCGCGAGTAATCGCAACGAGATGCCTCGATTTGGGTGTGTTGTTTGGTCTTTCGAGGTTCTGCCGTAGGCGGCCATCGGCTATGCTTCGCGTTGGTTTTTTCGTTTTCCACGCTTTACTCAATCCAGCATGCACGCCAATTACGACCCGGCCAGTATTGAGGCCGCAGCGCAGGCCTATTGGGCCGACCATCACAGCTTTGAAGTCCGTGAGGACGATGCACGTGAAAAATTCTATTGCCTGTCCATGTTTCCGTATCCGAGTGGCAAGCTGCACATGGGGCATGTGCGGAACTACACCATCGGCGATGTGATTGCGCGCTATCAGCGTATGCAGGGCAAAAATGTGCTACAGCCGATGGGCTGGGATGCGTTTGGCCTACCGGCCGAGAATGCGGCGATGCAGCGTGGTGTGGCGCCGGCGGCATGGACCTACGAGAACATGGCCTACATGCGCGGCCAGCTGCAGCAGCTGGGCTTTGGCTATGACTGGTCACGCGAGCTGGCGACTTGTCATCCTCAGTACTACCGTTGGGAACAATGGTTGTTCACGCGCTTGTTGGAGCAAGGCTTGGTCTACCGCAAGAATGCGGTGGTGAATTGGGATCCGGTCGATCAGACCGTACTCGCCAATGAGCAAGTCATCGACGGTCGCGGCTGGCGTTCTGGAGCATTGGTCGAAAAGCGTGAGATTCCACAGTGGTTCTTAAAAATCACCGACTACGCCGATGAGTTGCTGACCGGCTTGGACCATCTGCCAGGCTGGCCAGAAGCGGTAAAGACGATGCAGCGCAACTGGATCGGCCGTTCGGAAGGTTTAGAGTTGGATTTCGCGTTGGTTGAAGACGATGGTGTTTTGACCGTCTTTACGACGCGCCCGGACACCTTGATGGGCGTGACCTATGTCGCGGTTGCCGCCGATCACCCATTGGCCCAGCAGGCCGCAGTCAGCAATCCAGAATTGCAGGCGTTTGTGGCGAACTGCCGGAAGGGCGGGGTTTCAGAAGCGGACTTAGAAACCCAAGAAAAACGCGGCATGCCTCTGGGGATCAATGTATTGCATCCCATCAGCGGTGAAACGATTCCCGTATGGACGGCGAACTTTGTGTTGATGGGTTATGGCACTGGCGCGGTGATGGCGGTGCCGGCACATGATCAGCGCGATTGGGAGTTTGCCGAGAAGTACGGTATTGCCAAGAAGGCGGTGATTCGTCCAATCGATGCGGAAGGCGTGGACATTGCAGAAGCGGCGATGACGGAGCGGGGGGTATTGTTCAATTCGGGTGCGTTTGATGGCCTCGACTTTGCCCAAGCCTTTGATGCAATTGCGGTGCAGGTGGAGCGCGATGGCAAGGGTCGTCGTCGCGTCAACTACCGCTTGCGTGATTGGGGCGTGTCGCGCCAGCGTTATTGGGGGTGTCCCATTCCTGTGGTGCATTGCTCGGATTGCGGCGCGGTCTCCGTGCCGGCAGAGCAGTTGCCAGTGGTGTTACCGGAAGAGGTGCAGTTTGACGCCGCCGGTGGTTCGCCACTGAAGAAGATGCGTGAATGGATCGAGACGGCTTGTCCGAAGTGCGGTGGCCCGGCTGAGCGAGAGACTGACACCTTCGATACCTTTATGGAATCCTCTTGGTATTACGCGCGCTATACCGCGCGTGATCAACAAGAGGCGATGCTGGATGGGCGTGCAGATTATTGGTTGCCGGTGGATCAGTACATTGGTGGCATCGAACATGCGATTCTGCATCTGCTCTATGCACGTTTCTTTCATCGCCTCATGCGCGATCAGGGCTTGGTCAACAGTGATGAGCCCTTCACGAAATTGCTGACGCAGGGCATGGTGCTCAAAGACGGGTCCAAGATGTCCAAGTCCAAGGGCAATACGGTTGATCCAGAGGCCATGATTGCACGTTATGGTGCGGACACCGTGCGCTTGTTCATGATGTTTGCGGCGCCGGCGGAGATGTCGTTGGAATGGTCGGATGAGGGCGTAGAAGGCGCGCATCGCTTTCTGAGACGGGTCTGGCGTCTGGCACATGAACACATTGAGCAGGCGGCAATGCGAGCAGAGGCTGCGGACTTGGATGTATCGCAGTTGAGTGAGGCCCAGCGTGCGGTACGCATGGAGATTCACCGCGCGATTGACAAGGTCTCGCGTGATTTGGGCGAGCGGCAGAGCTTCAATACTGCTATCGCGGCCTGTATGGAATTAAGCAATGCGCTCCAAAAAGCTGAGGGTAATGATGCGCAAGACCATGCGTTGATGCAGGAAGGACTCGAGGCGCTGGTGCGTTTGTTGTCGCCAATCACGCCGCATTTTGCACATCATGTTTGGAATGCTTTGGGTCACAGTGGGGCTGTGATTGATGCGGCCTGGCCCACGTTTGATGCGGATGCGTTGGTGCAGGATCAGTTGGAGCTGGTGGTGCAAATCAATGGAAAGCTTCGTGGCAAGATCAAGGTCGCAGCCGATGCCGATCAAGAAACGGTGATTGCAGCTGCGTTGGCCGATGCTGAAGTGCTGCGTCATCTGGGTGAAAAAGACGTGGTGAAGAAGATTGTGGTGCCGGGACGCTTGGTGAATTTGGTTGCCAAGTAACTGCCGGCTCGAATACGAGAGAGAACAATGAAACAAGCAACCTTGGTACGTTCCAGTCTTGTCGCGCTGGCCTTCTTCCTCATCACGGGATGTGGCGGTTGGCATCTGCGTGGCGCAGTGCAGTTGCCCGAGACACTGAGTCCGATCTATGTCGATGCAACCGGCGCCTTGGCACGCGAACTCCGCGAGGGGATTACGCGCAATGGTTCAAAGTTGACGGACAGTCGCGGTGCGGCACGTTCGATCTTAGAAGTTCGTGATGAAAAGCTGGAGCGTCGCGTGGCGGCTGTTGCGGGTGATGGTAAGGTGAATGAATACCGCTTGCGCTACAGCCTGACCTATCGAGTCCTCGACCAAGAGGGTGTGGAGGTGATTGCGCCAACTTCGTTGCAGCGTTCACGCAATTACAACTTTGACAAGGACCGTGTGGGTGGGAGCCAAACCGAAGAAACCTTGGTTGAAGAGCGTTTGCGTGAAGATGTTGCCAACACCATCCTGCGTCGTTTACAGCGGTTGTGAAACTTCGCGCTGAAGAGTTGGCTACGCGCGTCCGTCAGGGCGTGCCGTCGGTTGTCTTGATCAGCAGCGATGAAACTTTGCTGGTAGAAGAAGCGGCAGCTGAGGTTCGCGCGGCATTATTGATGGATCCTGAAATCGAGCATCAACGCCATAGCGTCGATAACCGTTTCAATTGGGCCGCCATGGCGGCAGATGCCAATAGCCTTTCCCTGTTTTCACAGCGGCGCTTGGTTGAGTTGCGTTGTGATAGCTCTAAACCGGGTAAAGAAGGCGGGGCGGTGTTTGCCGAGTGGGCAAAGCAGCCGCCACCCGATACGACCTTATTGGTGTTGATGCCGCGGGTCGATGCCGCGGGACAGAAGGCTGCTTGGTACAAGGCGATCGATTCTGCAGGCTGGACGATTCCGGTTTGGCCACCAGAAGCCAATCAATTGCCGGGTTGGGTGGCGCAGCGTCTGAAAGTGCAGGGCCTGCCAGCGCTGCCGACGCTGGCTGCAGCGATTGCGGAACGCAGCGAAGGCAATCTTTGGGCGGCAACCCAAGAGATTGAGAAGCTGGCTTTGTTGGCCTTGGATGGCGAACTGAATGAAGCGCAGGCCTTGGCTGCGGTTACAGGCAGTGCGCGCTTTGATGTGTTTCAGTTGTCTGATGCGGTGCTGGCCGGAGATGCTCCGCGCAGCCTGAAGATTGTGCGCGCTTTGCGTGAGGAAGGGGTTGAAGCTCCGATGTTGGTTTGGGCACTGCAGCGCGAGATCCGCACGCTGGCACAGATTCAGGCCGCATTGGCGCAGGGGCGCAATGCGCAAGACGCTTTCCGTAGCTTTCAAATCTGGCCGAAGCGTCAGCCTGCGGTGCAGTCGGCGTTGCGGCGGTTGCGGCCGGGCCTGGTGCAGGCCTTGTTGCAGCGCGCTGCTGCTTTGGATCGCATGAGCAAGGGCGTCCAGACTGGGCCAGTGGTAGAGGATGCCTTGGTAGAATGGATCCTGCGCGCAACGAGTGCGCGAAGAGCAGCGTAGCTGGCTTAATGAGATTGCTCGGAGATTTCGCGCGACGCCCCTGAAACGCAGCACCGAACCCTCCCGCTAAGACTAGGAAAGAGCCTTATGGCAAAAAGTGTGAACGATTATATGCAGGGCCTTGGCCAAGCCGCGCGAAAAGCCTCGCGGGCGATGGCGCGTGCCGGCACTTCAGCCAAGAACGCCGCTTTGTTGGCGATGGCGGATGCCTTGATGGTGCGTCAGGCCGAGTTACTGGCTGAGAACGCGAAGGATCTCGCGGCAGGCAAGGCCAACGGCTTGGACGATGCGCTGCTCGATCGCTTGATGCTGAATCCGGAGCGCGTTGCGGGGATGGCCGAAGGTCTGCGTCAGATTGCAGCCTTGCCGGACCCGGTCGGTGAGATTGAAGATCTGAAATATCGTCCTTCTGGGATTCAGGTCGGCAAGATGCGGGTGCCGTTGGGTGTGATTGGCATTATTTATGAATCGCGCCCGAATGTGACTGCGGATGCCGCCGCGCTGTGTTTGAAGTCAGGTAACGCCGCGATTCTACGCGGCGGTTCGGAGGCGGCTCATTCCAATCAAGCGATTGCCGCCTGCATTCAGGCGGGCTTGCGTGCGGCGAATCTTCCGGCTGAGGCAGTTCAGGTCGTGGAAACTATCGACCGCGATGCGGTACGCGCTTTGGTGCAGATGCCGGAATATGTTGATGTGATTGTGCCGCGCGGTGGTAAGGGTTTGATCGAACGGATTTCAGCCGAAGCGCGTGTGCCTGTGATTAAGCATTTGCATGGCGTCTGTCATGTGTATGTTGATGCGCATGCCGATTTGGATAAAGCGATTGCGATTGCTGATAACGCCAAGACGCATCGTTATGGTGTGTGCAATGCCATGGAAACCTTGTTGGTCGATGCGGAAATTGCTGGAGCGTTCTTGCCGCAGATTGCAGAAATTTATCGCGCAAAAGCTGTGGAGATGCGCGGCTGTGACATCACCCGCACCTGGGTCGATGATGCCGTTGCTGCGACGGACGCGGATTGGGATGAAGAATATCTCGCTCCGATCGTATCGATTCGCGTGGTGTCGGATTTGGATGCGGCGATTGCACATTTGCACGCGCACAGTTCGGGGCATACCGAATCGATAGTGACCGAGGATTACAGCCGGGCACGCCGCTTCCTTGCTGAGGTTGACTCAAGTTCTGTGATGGTGAATGCATCAACCCGCTTTGCGGATGGCTTTGAGTATGGTTTGGGGGCAGAGATTGGAATTTCGACGGATAAGATTCATGTGCGTGGCCCGGTCGGTCTGGAAGGGCTGACCTCGCAAAAATTCATTGTTCTGGGAGATGGGCATGTGCGCCGTTAGCGAATTGAACGTATGCGTCTAGTCTTTGGCGGTAGTTTTGACCCCGTCCACTTCGGGCATCTGCGCCCGTTGTTGGAAGTGCAGCAGCGTCTTGCAGAAGCGTATGCGGCGATGCCGGTCGAGATTCCGGTGCACCTGATTCCCTGTGCGCAGCCGGTCCATCGCGCGCCACCGCTGGCCGCCGCTGAGCATCGTGTTGCCATGTTGCAACTGGCGATTCAGGATCAGCCCGGCTGGCAAGTGGATACCCGTGAGATCGAACGCGGCGGTGAGTCCTACATGATTGATACACTGCGTGCGATCAAGAAGGACACGGTTGATTTCGTCAGTCTGGTTCTAGGCGCGGATGCCTTTGCGGGTTTTATGCGCTGGCGTGAGCCTGAGCAGATTGTGGCGCTTGCCAACATCATTGTGTGTGATCGTCCGGATGCACCGTTACTGCAAATTCCAACCGAACTCGCAGGCCTGCTAAAACGCACCGAGAATCCCCTAGATTTAGAAGATACCGAAGCAGGCTTGTTGTGGCAGGCGCCGGTCAGTCAGTTGCAGATTTCTTCAACCGCTGTCCGTCAATCCATTGATGTTGGTTTTGATGCGCGCTATTGGTTGCCGGACTCCGTTCGCGATTACATCAATGAGCGTGGCCTGTATCGTCTCTGAGTTCTTTTTATCACTGGATCAACCTTGAGTACAAAAACCAAAACACCAGCGGCAGGTTCGCGCAAAGCCGCAAGCTTGAAAAAGCCCGCGCCAAAGAAAAAAGCCGTGGCCAAAAAAGCGAGCGTTAAAAAGGCAGCGTTCCCAAAGGCAGCGCCAAAATCGTCGGTAAAAGCGGCCAGTAAAAAGGCGGTTACAAAAAAGGCGGCTATAAAGAAAGCGCCTTCGGTGAAAGCAGCGGCGGGCAAAAAGACCTCGGCGAAAACACCGCGGGTCGTACCGATTGCAGGCGTGGAAATGTGCGAGTTCGCACAAAAAACGCTTGAAGATATGAAAGCGCGCGACATTCGCATCTTGGATGTGCAAGCACTGACTGGCATCACAGATTTCATGGTGATTGCGAGCGGGACCTCGGAGCGGCATGTGCGCTCGATCGCAGGTTATCTCATTAGCGAAGCGAAGAAGGTCGGTCTGCAGATTCTCGGCTCTGAGGGTGAGAAAGATGGTGAATGGGCTCTGGTCGATCTGGGTGATGTGATCGTGCACGTTATGCAGGTCACCACGCGCGATTTCTACAATCTGGAAAAACTGTGGTCGACCGGACCTGAGGCACGCGAGAGCGCCGACGAAACTGCACGCGAAACCTGATCATGCGTTTGCGCGTTCTTGCTATCGGCAAGCGTATGCCGGAGTGGGTTGCGGCAGCTTGGGATGATTACGCCAAGCGCGTGCGTCATCCGCTCAAGCTAGAACTGGTGGAGTTGGCGCATGGTGGCGGTGTCGACGCGGAAGGTGAGCGGCTATTGGGGGCGCTACAGCCACGTGATCAGGTGATTGCGCTTGATGTGCGTGGGGACTCTTGGGATACCCCGCGGCTCGCGCAACAACTGGATGGCTGGATGCAGGCGGGGGCAGATGTGGCCTTTTTGATTGGGGGTGCCGATGGCCTCAGCGCGGCATGTCTAGCGCGCGCTCAGCAGCGTTGGTCGCTGTCGATGTTGACCTTTCCACATATGCTGGTGCGGGTTGTTCTGGCCGAGCAGCTGTATCGGGCCTGGTCCTTGCTAAGTGGGCATCCCTATCACCGTGCGTGAGCACCAGGCTGAGCGCCGGCAAGGTACACTGGACCCACTATGAGTGTTGAAATTCTCATCAACTTCACCCCACGGGAAACGCGGACAGCCGTTGTTGAAAATGGTGTGTTGCAAGAGGTCTATATCGAACGTTGTGGCCAGCACGGTTTGGTTGGCAACATCTATAAAGGTCGTGTGAATCGGGTCTTGCCGGGGATGCAAGCTGCGTTCGTTGATATCGGCTTGGATCGTGCTGCGTTCTTGCATGCTTCTGATGTGCGCCCTCGTGAAATGAATGAGGCGGGCGTGGAATGTGAGCGTCGTGAGCCAGAGACCATCAATGAGCTGCTGGTGGAAGGTCAAGAGATCTTGGTGCAAGTAGTGAAGGATCCTTTGGGCACCAAAGGCGCGCGCCTAACGACTCATGCTTCACTGCCTTCACGCACCTTGGTTTTTCTACCGAAGATTTGCTGTGCTGGGATTTCGCAGCGCATTGAGAGTGATGAAGAGCGTGAGCGTTTACGCACGATCATTCGGGCAGCGATGGAAGATAAAAAGGAAGGCGGCTTCATTGTGCGCACCGCTGGCGAGGGTGTCGTAGAAGAAGAGCTCAAGCGTGAAATCGATTTCTTGCATCAGCTCTGGGCTGAGATTAAACAAAACGCACTCACAGCAACTGCACCGAGTTTGATTCATAGTGACTTGCCGTTGGCGTTGCGGACGCTGCGTGATTTGCTGCGCGATGAAGTTGAGCGTGTCCGTATTGACTCGAAGCAAGTGCTTGCGGAGGCCAAAGATTTTGCCCAGCGCTTTGCACCTGACCTTGAGGCACGAATTGAAGCCTATGACGGCGAGCGTCCAATCTTTGATCTTTATGGGGTTGAAGATGAAATCCAGCGCGCTTTGGAGTCCAAGGTTCCTTTGAAGTCAGGTGGTTACTTGGTGATTGACCAGACTGAAGCGATGACCACGATTGATGTGAACACAGGTGGTTATGTGGGGCATCGCAACCTTGAGGAAACCATTTTTAAAACCAATTTAGAAGCTGCTCAAACGATTGCGCGCCAACTGCGGCTGCGTAATTTGGGTGGCATCATCATTCTCGATTTCATTGATATGGAACTTGAGGAACATCGCAATCAGGTGTTGCGTACCCTCGAGAAGCACCTCGAGCATGACCATGCGCGTACCCACGTTTGTGGCGTTTCACCGCTGGGCTTGGTTGAAATGACGCGTAAGCGTACGCGCGAGAGTCTTGAGCATCTGCTGTGTGCGCCTTGTCCGACCTGTACCGGGCGCGGCACATTGAAAACACCGGAAACGGTGGTCTATGAAGTATTCCGTGAGATTCTGCGCCTCAAGCGTCAGTATGAATCTGGTGAGTTCTTGGTCTTGGCTTCAGAGGCGGTGATTGATTTGCTGTTGGATGAAGAGTCGACCAGTCTTGCAGAGCTGCAGGAGTTCATTGGTCGTCCGGTGCGCTTGCAGGTCGAAACGCTCTATACACAAGAACAATTTGATGTGGTTCCGGTCTAGCGGTTCATGCGCGCCGTCTTAAATCGTTCAATCCAAACCTTGGCACCGTTGCGCCGGCATCGTGTGGTCCGCTCTCTCTGGGCAGTTCTTGCCTATGCGCTGATCGCCCTCGCAGTTTTGCTGACTAGTTTGCGTCTGGCCTTGCCTTGGCTAGAACAGCAACTTGAGCCATGGGCGCAGGGCCAGCTCGCACCTCTTGGATTTGAGTTTGAGGCGCAACGGATTACGCTCGATCTGCAGGGTTTGCAACTGTATGTTCAGGCTGACCGAGTGCAGCTGCGTCCCGCGTCGACAGATGGGCAGCCTATTGAGTTGCCCCGTGTTTATATTGCGCTCGATCTGCTTGAGAGCGTGTTGCAGGGTCGGGCTGCAACTTCCTTAATAGAGATCGAAGAGCTTGAACTGGCGCTCCAACTGGATGAAAACGGCGTTCCACATGTGCGTGGATTGCCAGAAGGTGATGCGGGGCAGAGTCTGCTTTTGTTGCGTTGGTTAGCCCGACAACCCGAAATTCAATTGCATGGCGCTGTGCTGGATATTGTGGACGCGAAGGCACGTGCTTGGCCGTTGAATGACGCCTATTTTAGTTTGCGGAATGCCGGATATCGTCACCAGGTGACGGGTCAGTTCGCGCCGCCCTTCGGTTTCGGTCAACGAATTGAGATCGCGGGTGATTGGTATGGCCGCCTGAGCCGGCCTGAGAGTTGGGATGGACGTTTTTGGATCGGCGGATCGCAGCTAGAACTTCCGGTTTTGCAAGAATCTCTTGCGCCTTGGCTGGCTACCCTTCATGCCGACCTCGTACAGCCCGCTCAGGGCATCAGTCAATTTGCGCTGTGGACGACCTTGTCCGAAGGGGCGGTCGAGCAGGCGCAATTGTCCTTGCGTCTACAAGATTTGGTGGTGCCGCCTTTGGCGGGTAAGGCTGCGTGGGCAGCGCCGAGTGTTCAAGTTGAGGCCTGGACCAAACGTACTGCAGAAGATCGTTGGGCGTTTGGCCTTGCGCCTCTGCGCATCCAATCGCTGCAGGGCATGTTGGATCCAATTACTGCCCAGGCGCATGTCCAGTTGATGCGAACTGAAAACCAGATTGATTGGGCACAAACGGCATTCAGTGCGGCAGTACAAGACGTGCGGCTTAGAGATGCGCCGTATTGGCCGGCGTATTGGCAATCTCTTCTGCCCGATGCGGTGCTGCAGTGGTGGAATCAGGCGGAATTGCAAGGGCATGTGCGCCAACTTCAAGTCGTTTCTGCGGCTAAGAATGCGGATCAGCCCGCACGACTCAATGGCGCACTAGAGATCAACCAGCTTGGTTTTCGTGCTTATGATCAATGGCCAGGTGTCGAGGGGCTAAGTGCTACTTTGAATTGGCAGGGCGATCGTGCACTGGTAAAGATGGATAGCGACAAGCTTGCGTTGGATTGGCCAAAGCACTGGAAGGTGCCGGTGCAACTGGGCGCAGTCCGTGGCGATGTGATTCTGCAGCGTGCTCAGGATGGTTCTGTGCATGCCTCGACGGAGGGTTTGCAGGCAAAAACAGCAGACTGGTCTGCGCAGGCGATCGCATCCTTGTCACTCCCAGCCGGTTCGAGCAATCCGATTTTGGATCTTGAATCTAGTTTTTCAGTGCACGATTTGGCTGCAGTGCCTGACTATCTTCCATACTCGCGCGTCCCCCCAGTGACACTCAATTGGCTGCAACAAGGATTGGTTGCAGGTCAGGCAACTGCCGGTCAGATGCGTTTACGCGGTGATCTCAAACATTTCCCATTTGAGTATGGTGGAGGCGAGTTTGACATCGGCATGCACATTGAAGATGCCGTCTTGCGCTTTGATCCATTGTGGCAACCACTCAAGCAGGTGCATGGCCCGATGCACTTTCATAACGCGGCACTTGATTTTGACGTGACGAGAGGAAGTTTGGGTGAGGCTGACTTGCGCGACGCGACCCTGCGCATTGATCGCATGAACCCGCGTGGTCAACTTGTAGTGAAGGGTGTGACACAAACCCACTTCGCTGCCGCTCAATCCTTGTTGCGGGGTACTGCGCAAGATATTCCTTTTCTCACCGAAGAATTGCGCGGTGATGGAGCGGTTCATTTACAGCTCAAGTTATACAAACCATTGGACGGTTCAGTTCTGCACAGTAGTGGCGTTGTGCGCATGGAGGGGCTGGATTTGACCCTGCCGAACTATCGTGACTTACCGATTCGTGGGTTCCGCGGGGAGTTGCGTTTTGAGGACGGTACGCTGGAGGGTGAGGGGCTTGAGGCTGACGTATTCGGCGGCAGCCTCAAGCTTGCGGCGCATGCCGATGCCGAACGTGGTGGTTCGCGTTTGTACCTCGCGGGCAATACACCAATGACCGGTTTGCAGGAATGGTTACCGATTCGACTTTTAGAAAAAGTCGAGGGGCAACTCAATTGGTCTGCAGAGGTGCCACTACAAGCAGGTGGTGCGACGCCAGAGAATCCTGTGGTCGTGCAATCGGGCATGGTGGATGTCGCGCTTAATCTACCGATGCCGTTGCGCAAGCCTGCGGGCGAAGCGTGGCCAATGCGTCTTAGGTGGGCGCGCGCTGCAGACGCTACGCAAATTGAGTTGGACTTGACCGAGCATGTGGCAGCGAATATTCGCCTTCTCGATTCCGATCTGGGGGCAACAGAACAGGCGCAACGCTGGCGTGGCGGCATTCATTTTGGTCCTGGCGCGCCACTGAAAAGTGATCAGGGTCTGCGTATCTCCGGCAAGTTGCCCAATCTTTCAGTTACTGCGTGGCAAGACTTGTGGGCCCAGGAGTCTTCATCTTCTGCGCCGTCTTCGTTTTCTTTATTACACCTGCCGTTCGACCAAATCGAAGCGCTTCACCTCTCGGCGGACACGCTCGAGGTCTTGGGTCAGTTGTTGCGGGATGTGGATCTGGGTGCGAACCGAGACGTAGCACAGTGGAATGGAACGCTGATCAGCGATCGCATTGCCGGTGGATTTCATGTGCCGATGGATCCGGACGCACCTTATTTGTTGAACTTAGAGCGTGCCCATATTCGGACGAGTTCCGGCATGTATCGTCCAGATGAACAAGGTGAGTTGCGCGTGATGAGCGAGCGTTCGGCAACCGATCCACGTAAGGTGCCTTCACTGCAAGTGAGTTGTCGTGATTTAAAAGTCGACGACTTGTCGCTAGGGCAATTGGACCTCATCGCGTATCAAAGTGAATTGGGTTTGCTGGTGCAAGAACTAAAGTTGACTCAGCCTGAGAATGTCGTGAAAGGGGTGGGCGCTTGGCTGAATTGGGAAGGCGAAACCTTCTCGCGCTTTGCCATGGACGTCGATAGTCAGAGCCTGCAGGCCCTCGTTTCACCCTTCGGGTATCAAGGCGGGATTGACCGTGCGCCAGTCAAGGTGCGCAGCAATACGCAATGGTTGGGTTCGCCGGCCGATTTTGATTGGACTGGCATGGTCGGTGACATGCGCATGGAGATTGGTAAGGGTCGTTTGTTGGATATTGAGCCCGGCGCGGGACGCGTGTTTGGATTGTTGGGTGTACATACCTTGCCGCGTCGACTTACCCTTGATTTCACGGACTTATTTAAGAAGGGCTTGGGGTTCGACCGTATTGTGGGAGACTTTGATTTCAAAGGTGGTCATGCCATTACCGATAACCTGATTCTGGAAAGTCCATCAGCCGATATTCGCTTCCAGGGTCGTATTGGCCTGGCAGAGCGTGACTACGATCAGATTGTTACGGTTAACCCAAGGGTATCGGAGTCTTTGCCAGTCGCGGGAGCGATTGCGGGCGGTCCTGCGGGTGCAGCGGTTGGTGGAGTATTGATGCTCTTACAAAAGATTACCGAGAAGGATGGTAAAGGCATTGCTTCAACTCAATACCGTATGACGGGTAGTTGGGATGACCCGAAAATGGAAAAACTAGCTAGCGTGACGGCCCCGGGACCCGGTGCGGCGCCGCAGGTCGAGAATGAGAATCAGCCGGCGGAGCGCCCTTGAGTTTTAACCTCGTGGTTTGATTCAGTAATGCCGCTAGAATCAGAACGCTTAAAAGAACATTTTTGAATCGATAGGAACTTTGATCACATGAAACGTGTTGCTGCGATACAGATGGCTTCCGGTCCTCAGGTCTCCGCTAATTTGCTGGAAGCAGAGCGGCTCATCGCATTGGCGGCCAAACAGGGTGCAGAGTTGGTTGTGTTGCCAGAAAACTTTGCCATTATGACTTCCGACGAAAAAGCCTTACTTGCTGCACGAGAAGCGCCTGGTGTGGGGCCGATTCAAAGCTTTCTCTCTAAGCAAGCGGCCGAGCATCACATTTGGATTGTCGGTGGCACCGTGCCGCTGCATTCCGATGATGCGCAGCGTGCGCGCTCGGCTTGTTATGTCTATGCGGCGGACGGCAGCGTGCAAGCGCGCTACGACAAGATGCATTTGTTTGATGTGCATCTCGAGGAAGCGGGGGAGGAATACAACGAATCTCGTTATATCGAGCCGGGTGATGAACCCGTTGTGATTGATACCCCATTCGGACGTATGGGCATCGCGGTCTGTTACGACCTGCGCTTTCCCGAACTGTTTCGCAAAATGGCGGAACAAGGCATGGATTTGATCGTGTTGCCATCTGCCTTTACTGCGGTGACGGGTCGAGCGCATTGGGAATCGCTCGTTCGCGCACGTGCAATTGAAAACCTCTCTTACGTAATCGCAGCGGGGCAAGGTGGTTTCCACTTGGGTGGACGTTCAACGTATGGCAATAGCATGGTGGTCGATCCATGGGGTACGGTGTTGAATCGTTTGCAGAGTGGTGCAGGTATTGTGCTTGCTGAAATGGATCCCGATCTGATTGCGCGAACACGAAAGCGTTTTCCGGTCTTGCAACACCGCCGCTTAACTTGTTCGGACGTATAAGATGGAAGCCATGCAACATGCACAAGATGCGTTACTTGCGCCCACTGGATTAACCACGACCGACCTTGAGCAAGCGCTCAGCCATGTCGCCGAAGTTGGTGTCGACGATGCGGATCTTTATTTCCAATACAGTCGCCAAGAAGGCTGGGCCATTGAAGACGGCGTGGTGCGCGAAGGTAGTCATGATATTGGACGCGGGGTTGGCGTGCGTGCGGTGCAAGGTGAACGCACTGGTTTTTCTTATTCCGATGAATTGACCACAGACGCCTTGCGTGAAGCTGGCCTAGCTGCGCGCGGTATTGTGCGTTCTGGTTCGAGTGGTACGCAGCCAAGCACGCGTCTCCATAGCAATGTGATGAAATCGCTGTATCCGGCGATTGATCCGGTTGCGAGTCTGGACGCAGCTGAAAAAGTTGCGTTGCTACAGCGTCTGGATCAGGCGGCACGGGCTACGGATCCACGTGTCACTCAAGTGATGGCCAGCGTGAATGCGGTACACGAGGTGATTTTGGTTGCTGCCTTGGATGGCACGCTGCAGGCTGACGTACGTCCGCTGGTGCGCCTCAATGTAACCGTCATTGCTGAACAAAACGGTCGTCGTGAGCATGGCAGTGCAGGGCGTGGCGGACGGCATGACCTCAAAGTTTTACAAGCAGAAGGCGTTGCCGAGGCGCTTGCGCAGGAAGCTGTGCGCCAAGCGCTTGTGAATCTTGAAGCACAAGAAGCACCGGCAGGCACTTTTGATGTGTTGTTGGCGGCCGGTTGGCCTGGGATCTTGCTGCATGAGGCCGTCGGTCATGGACTGGAAGGGGACTTCAATCGCAAGGGTACGTCTGCGTTCTCTGGGCGCATTGGTGAATTAGTTGCGAACCCGCTGTGTACGGTGGTGGATGACGGCACGCTGGATGGGCGTCGTGGTTCATTGAGTGTGGACGACGAAGGCACGCCAACGCAGCACACCACGCTGATCGAAAATGGTGTGTTAAAGGGCTATATGCAAGATCGTATGAATGCGCGTCTGATGGGTATGGCGCGCACGGGCAATGGTCGGCGCGAGTCATATGCGCATCTGCCAATGCCACGTATGACCAACACCTATATGTTGGCGGGTGAATCCGATCCCGAGGAAATGTTGCAAGGCATGGAACGCGGTTTGTATGCCGTGAACTTTGGCGGGGGCCAAGTTGATATTACTTCTGGCAAGTTTGTGTTCT
Source organism: uncultured Piscirickettsiaceae bacterium (assembly GCA_964654355.1). Lineage (GTDB taxonomy): Bacteria > Pseudomonadota > Gammaproteobacteria > CAZZIQ01. The sequence goes on along the minus strand of CAZZIQ010000007.1, from coordinate 24,221 downwards.
CGGCCAACGAAGCGTATTGGGTGGAGCACGGCAAGATCCAATACCCAGTGAAAGGTGCGACTTTGATTGGCAATGGTCCGGATGTGCTGACGCGTGTCGATGCGGTGGGGAACGACCTCAAGCTTGATCCAGGTATCGGTACGTGTGGCAAGGAGGGCCAGAGTGTTCCAGTCGGTGTGGGTCAGCCAAGCTTGCGAGTGCGCGGGATCACCATTGGAGGAACACGCGCATGAATGCCGGAAATTCGTTAGAGATTTTGCAGCAGATCAGCGACGACTTGTTGCAGGAGGCAAAGCGTCAAGGCGCGGATGCAGCCGAGATCGCTGCAAGCGAAAATAGTGGACTGGATGTCACAGTGCGCATGGGTGATCTTGAAACAGTCGAACACACCCATGATCGTGGTTTTGGCGTCACGGTTTGGTTTGGTCAGTGCAAGGGAAGTGCGAGCACCTCGGATTTCACTCCACAAAGTGTGCGTGACACCATTGCTGCCGCGTGTGCGATCGCGCGTTATACCGCAGAGGACCCTTGCTCAGGATTGCCGCCGCGGGAACGCTTAGCGTGGGAGTTTCCCGACCTCGATTTGGATCATCCCTGGACGCCGACAGTGGAGCAGGCTGCCAAAATCGCGCAACAAATCGAAGATGCGGCGCGCGCAACCGATGCGCGCATCACCAATTCCGAGGGCGGATCGGTGTCGCTGCATCGCGGCGTGCGTGTGCATGCGAATAGTTTAGGTATGAATGCCGGTTATGCTGGAACGCGACACAGCTATAGCTGTGCCGTGATTGCGGAGGATGACTCTGGTATGCAGCGCGATTACTGGTATCACGCCGCACGCAAAGCAAGCGAGCTGCCCGACCCGGAGGCGATCGGACGGCGTGCCGCGGAACGCAGCGTGCGTCGCTTGCAAGCGCGTCGACTACAAACCACACGTGCACCGATTTTGTTTGAGGCACCGGTTGCAATCTCTCTATTGCGTCATTTTTCCAGTGCGATCTCGGGCGGTGCGTTGTACCGCAAGACTTCTTTCTTGGTTGATCAGGTCGGCAATGCGCTGTTCCCGGAGTTCGTTAAGATTCATGAGGAACCGCTGCTGCACAGCCAGCTCGGGAGCGCACCGTTTGATGGCGATGGTGTCGCCACACAAGCGCGTACCTTGATCGAGTCGGGCGTGCTGCAAGGTTATGCCTTGAGCCAATACTCCGCCTGTCGTTTGGGACTCGAGACGACCGGCAATGCCGGTGGCTTACGCAACCTGCGGATCGAGCCCGGTGCGAATCAAGATACAACTGGCGATCTCAATACATTGATCCAGCGTATGGGTCGCGGCCTTTTGGTGACCGAGCTGATGGGTCAGGGCGTGAACATGATCACCGGCGATTATTCGCGTGGCGTCTCGGGCTTCTGGATTGAGAATGGCGAGATTGCCTATCCCGTCGAAGAAGTCACCATCGCCGGCAACCTCAAAGACATGTTCAAGAACCTACAAGCGGTCGGCAGCGACATGGATCTGCGCGGCTCCACCCAAAGCGGCTCCATCCTGCTGGATGAAATGAGTATTGCGGGGAGCTAAAGCAACAACAGCGATCCCAGTCCGAGGAAGGTAAAGAAACCGACTACATCGGTGAAGGTGGTGAGGACGACATAGCCCGCGAGGGCCGGGTCGATCCCCATACGCCGCTGAATGATCGGGATCAAGACGCCGGCAACGGCGGCAATCAATAAATTCAAAACCATCGCGGCAGCGATCACACCACCGAGTTTGGCGTCGCGGAACCAGGCCATCGCCACTGCGGCGACCACGACCGCCCAGATTAGGCCATTGAAGAGGCCAACCGACGCTTCTTTGGTCAAGAGCCAGCGTGAGTTCGCCGGCGTTACTTGGTCCATGGCCATGCCGCGCACGACCAGTGTCAGGGTTTGACCGCCGGCAATGCCGCCCATGCTGGCGACGACTGGCATGAGCACGGCGAGTGCAACGACTTGTTCCAGGGCATGCTCAAATAGGCCGACTACCCAAGAAGCAAGGAAGGCGGTGGCGAGGTTGATGCCGAGCCAGATGCCACGACGGCGCACGCTGATTGCGACGGGCGCGAACATGTCTTCTTCTTCGTCCAGGCCCGCACGTCCCATCATCGAGCGGTCATGCTCTTCACGTAGCACATCGACGGCATCATCAATGGTGATGCGTCCGAGTAGGTGACCGCGTTCATCCAGTACGGGCGCCGAGATGAGGTCGCGTTGTTCAAACAAATGCGCAACTTCAGTTGCGGGCATGCTTGCAGGCACTACGGTGGAGTCTTTTTTTAGCGCCTGAGAGACCTCCGTTTGTGGATCGCGTGTAAGTAGGTCCGCAATCGGCAGTACCCCTTCAAAGCGATTGTCGCGATCGACCACCATGAGGATGTCGGTGGTGTCGGGCAGTTCACCACGCATACGTAGGTAGCGCTGCACCACATCTAGAGTGATATCCGGGCGAATGCGCACCACGTCGGTGTTCATCAAGCCGCCTGCGGAGTCCTCGGAATAGGAAAGAATTTCTTCGACGCGCTGACGGTTTTGTTCGTCCATCGCACGCAAGATGTCTTGCACACGATCGTAGGGAAGATCCTGCAGAACGTCGGCTAGGTCGTCGGCATCGAGTTCGTTGGTGGCAACGACCAGCTCGGCGGTATCCATTGCCGTGAGCAAGGTCGCGCGCACCTCGTCATTCAGGTCGGCCAGCACCTCACTTTGCAGCTCGGGGTCAATCTGGCTCCATAGCGCAGGACGATCGGGCGGCGGTAGGGCTTCAACTAAGCGGGCGATTTCTGCCGGATGTAGGCCCTCAAGCACGCCCGCAACCGGTGCAAGATCGTCATGTTCGACTGCACGCGTGATCGCGAGTATGCGCTGGATGCGCTTTTCCTGATCTGGCGTATCCGCCATGGAATCGCTCCGCTAGAGGTGAATGATTACCGTTCTGGTGTGCCGTGGTTGATGCGTTCGGCGTGTTCACGCAGGACATTCGGGTCGGTACATTGCATCAACTTCTCGACTTCAGTGCGCAGTGTACCGATATCGGTACCAAGAAGGATCTGTTTCACGCCTGGAATGGATGCTGGGCTCATGCTCAATTCACGCAAACCGAGCCCGAGCAGGATACGGGTATAGCGGGTATCACCGGCGAGTTCGCCACACATTGCGACCGGTTTATTAAAGCGTTCCCCAGCCTGCAGGGTGTTCTGAATCAAGCGCAGAATCGCCGGATGCAGTGGGTCATTGAGGTAGTTGACTTGGTCATCATTTCGGTCGATGACCAGGGTGTATTGGGTTAAGTCGTTGGTGCCGATCGACAAGAAGTCAGCTTCTTGGGCAAGACAATCCGCCGCGAGTGCCGCGGCTGGCGTTTCGATCATGGCGCCAATCTCAAGCGTATTGGAATGGGCGATGCCTTCGCGAGTGAGGTTGGTGCGTTCTTGTTCGACGATGTCACGGACTTGGCGCAGCTCCTGCACTTGCGTGACCATTGGAATCATCATGCGAATAGGGCCGAGAGCGGCCGCGCGCAGGATGGCACGGATTTGCGGAATAAACAGGCTCGGGTCACGCAAGCACAAACGAATGCCACGCAGGCCGAGTGCCGGGTTCACCGCAACACGGGCATTGCCGCGGCTGCTATTGGGCATGCGCTCCGGACCGATGTCGAGGGTGCGAATGGTCAGTGGTGCGCCGCGTAATTGTTCGAGGACAGCGCTATAGGCTTGGTATTGCGCCTCTTCATCCGGCTCACTGCCCGGGCGCAGATAGAGGTATTCGGTGCGGAACAGACCTACGCCATTGGCGCCGACCGCATGGGCTTGGTCGAGATCTTCGGAAAGTTCGATGTTGGCACGCAAAGCAATCTCGATGCCATCCAGACTGCGCGGTGCGCGTGACTGCAGTTGGCCTAACGCCGCGCGATGCTCATCTAGGCGTTGTTGCTTGTGGCGGAAGTGCTCCAAGCTGCGCTCATCCGGATCGGCGATGAGCATGCCGGTCTCGCCATCGACTAAGAGCTTTTCGCCATCACGAAGATAGCGGTGGGCATCGGTCAGCCCGACCACCATGGGGATGCCGAGGGAGCGAGCTAGGATTGCGGAATGTGCGCTGGGCGTGCCGTATTCGGTGATGAGTGCGCGCACCTTTTGTGCCTGCAGTGTCGCAACATCGGCAGGTGCGAGATCATCAGCAACCACGATACGGGGTACTGGTTCGCCATCCTCACCACTATCAATCGGAGTCACTTCTTGTTGCAGCAGAATACGTAAAACGCGATTCACAACATGATCGATGTCGTCCTTGCGCGTGCTGAGGTAGGGGTCATCCATCTCCTCAAAGACATGTACTAGAGCATCGCGCTGTTGTTTGAGCGCCCACTCCGCATTGCGTTTTTGTTTGCGGATGATCTTCACCGGCGCGCGTGCGATGGCCGAGTCTTCCAGCATCAACAGATGCGCATCAATGAACTCCGTGATTTCGTGCGGGAGTTCTTCGGGCATGCTTTCACGCAGCCCACGCAGTTGGTCCCGCGCAGAACGCACCGCGTCGTTGTAGCGTTCAATCTCGGCGTCAACGAGGTAATCGGGGATTTCGTATTCGGCGATTTCGGGTTGGCCTTGTTCCATGACATAGGCGCGGCCCATAGCGATACCGGGGACGGCACCGGTTCCTTGCAGCATCATGCTCATGCAGGGATTCCTGAAATACGGAGGCGGTGAGGGATGTTGTTGAGCAGGTTCAAACTGCCGCGTAGTTTAACGCCGCGCGCGCGTAGGAGACACCGTTTAACTGCCGAGTTCGCGATGATGAGCGTGACTGCGAATCGGTAACTCGCTGTTTTGCAGGGCCGCATACAGTCGCTCAATTAAATAAACCGAACGATGTTGGCCACCCGTACAGCCGATCGCGAGCGTTAGATAGGCGCGATCACTGGCGATGAAGTGTGGTACCCAGCGCCGGATCAGGCCTTCGATGTCGCGGAAAAGCTCAGCAGCTAGTGGATCTGCATTGAGAAAATCAGCAACTTCCACATCGCGTCCCGTGAGTGGGCGCAAGTTCGGTTCCCAATGCGGATTGCTCAAGGCGCGGGCATCGAAGACGAAGTCGGCATCGCGTGGTACGCCGTTGCGAAAGGCAAAGGATTCGAGCCGCAGCGTCAGTGGATGGGCATGCACACTGCCGACCAGCTTACTGATACGTGCGCGCAGCTGATGGACATTGGATTGGGAGGTGTCGAGGCGTAAATCGGCGCGTGCGGCGAGCGGTTCCAACAGTTGGCGTTCATGCTGAATGACGCGTTCGAGGGCGTCCTGGCCTTCTGCGCGATCGCGGCTGAGCGGATGGCGACGACGCGTTTCACTGAAGCGCCGAATCAGGCTGGCGTCATCGGCTTCAAGAAACAGGGTTTTGATGTCGAGGTTGGGCGCCTGTGTGATCAGGCTATCGAGCGCGGCCGGTACGAGATCGAGGCCGCTGTCTTCAGCGCGAACGTCCATCGCGACTGCAGCAAAGCGAAGGCGTGGGCTGAGTTTTGGGAGTTCTTCCAGTGCCAGAGGCATGAGCAGGCGGGGCGGCAGATTGTCGATGCAGTAGCCGCCAAGATCCTCCAGGGTCTGCAAGGCAATACTTTTGCCCGCGCCCGATAACCCACTGACCAAGAACAGGGTCAGGGGTGTGGCTGCGGTCTGCGTCATGAAGCCAGGTCGGCGCGCGACTGGCTGGGCTCAGCGGTGGGCGCTGAGTTTTTCTTTGTGCTTGATGATTTGACGATCAAGCTTGTCGATCAGAGAGTCGATCGCGGCATACATGTCTTCGCTAGTGGCTTCGGCGAAGAGTTCGGCGCCGCTGACATGAACATCGGCCTCAGCCTTCTGGCGGAGTTTTTCAACGCTGAGGACGACGTGGACGTTGGTGACGTGATCGAAGTGGCGCTCAAGCTTATCCATCTTCTCATTCACGTAGCTGCGCAGCGGGTCGGTGATTTCGACATGGTGGCCGGTCAGGTTCAGCTGCATACGCATTCTCCTATGTGATTTGTGGTTGTTGTTGCTCGTTAGAGCCGCTGGCGGCGTTCAGCCGAAGCAGCAATGCCGAGGCTTTCACGGTACTTCGCCACGGTGCGGCGTGCAATCTGTATCCCGTCTTGGCCAAGAATTTCAACCAGTTGGCTGTCACTGAGGGGGCGTTTTGGGGCCTCACTGCGGATCAAGTCACGGATTTTGGCCTGGACGGCCTGTGCCGAAATTTGGCTACCTGAGTCGGTGGCTACCGAGCTTGAGAACAGCGATTTCAGCTCAAGGATGCCGTGGGGGGATTGTAAGTAGCGACCATGCGTGCTGCGCGAAATGGTCGACTCATGCAGTCCGGTATCTTCAGCAATTTCACGCTGTGTGAGTGGGCGTAAGCCGGCCAGTCCTTGTTCGGAAAAGTCAGGTTGGCGAGCGAGCAAGGCTTCACCCACGCGCAGCAGGGTGTCGTTACGGCGATTTAGTGCATCCAGTAACCAGCGCGCGTCACGCAGGTGATCTTGCAAGTAACTACGATCGGGGCCGTCACGCAGCTCTTGCACTATTTCGCTGTAGTAATGGTTGATCTGTAGGCGTGGCAGCAGGCTGCGGTTGAGTTCGATACGCCAAGCTCCGCGGGCTTTATGCAGGACCAAGTCCGGGACGATGTATTCGCTTTGTGCCGGTGTGGCGCTCAGGCCGGGATGCGGGTCTAGGCTGCGGATGAGATCCAACGCCTGTTGCAGTTCGACTTCGGTTGCGCCGACTTTGCGGGGAGTGAGTTTCTGTTCGGCAAGTTCATCGAAGTGGGTTTCGATCAGGCGTAAGGCAAGCGCGACATGCGCCGCATTGGGCAGGCGATCCAGTTGCAAATACAGCGCTTCTTGTAGGTCGCGTGCGAACAGGCCGGCAGGATCGAGTCCTTGCAAGAACTCAAGCATGGCTTCGGCTTCGCCCTCTGCCAATTCAAAGTCTAAGCTGGCCTGTAGTGCGGCAGGATCGAATGCAATCCGGCCGTCGCCATCCAGAGCATCCAGCATGGCGAGGGCGAGGGCATGTGCGCGCGGCTCAAGCGCTTCTGCTTCAATTTGTTGAAGCACTAGATCTTGTAGGCTATTCGCGACTTCTGCGGTTTCCGGTTCGGGTGCGTCACGGAAATCTGTGCTGCCTGCGGAGGTCTGCGTCCATGGCTCTTCGGGGTACGCAAAGTCTTCGCTCTGCAACTCCGGGTCCTCGGGTTGAGCCTGATCGAGATTGAGCTGTTGCTCGCTGTGGCGCTCTTCGCTCGCTGTCGATTCGTTTGCGGCATCCTCATGATCGCCTTGCGCGTCGAGTTCGTTTTCTTCGAGGCAGGGATTTTCTTCAAGATGTTTGCGCAGTTCCTCGGCAAGTTCGAGGGTCGGCAGGCTGAGTAGATGAATCGCCTGGCGCATCTGCGCGGTCATGCGCAGTTGTGCGGTTTGCCGTTGCTGTTGGCTGGGCTTCAGCATGAACTAAGCGCGGAAGTTTTCGCCGAGATAGACGCGTCGCACTTCCGGGTGTTTGAGGATGTGGGCGGGTGGGCCTTCTGCAAGTACGTGGCCCGCATGAATGATGTACGCATGATCACAGATATCGAGGGTTTCGCGGACGTTGTGATCGGTGATCAGAATGCCGATGCCACGTTTGGCGAGGTCGCGAATGATGTTCTGGATGTCGAGAACGGAAATTGGGTCGACACCGGCAAACGGTTCATCGAGCAGCATGAAGGCCGGCTCAAGTGCGAGCGCGCGCGCGATTTCGACACGGCGGCGTTCACCCCCCGACAGGCTCATGCCCATGGTGTCGCGGACATGTCCGATGTTGAATTCGTTGAGTAGCTGTTCGAGGCGTTCTTGCTGTTGTTCGCGGCTTAGGTCATTCCGTGTTTGCAACACGGCGAGCAGGTTGTCGCTGACACTCAGTTTTCGAAATACAGAGGCTTCTTGCGGGAGATAACCAATCCCCAGCTGAGCCCGCTTATGCATCGGTGCATGGGTGAGATCGTTCTTGTCGAGGTGAATCCGCCCAGCATCTGCGGGCACCAGTCCAACAATCATATAGAACGAGGTGGTTTTGCCGGCGCCATTGGGGCCAAGGAGACCGACAATCTCGCCGCTCTCAACAAATAGCGAGACATCCTCAACTACGGCACGTTTTTTGTAACGTTTGTGAAGATGATTAGCGGTGAGAATGCTCATGGGGTTGGCCGGGTCGGATTACTTCTTCTTGGGCGGGAGGATGGTGCGGACCTGACCATTGCTATTGAGGCGTGTGGCACGAATTTCACCAGTCTTTAGATTGTAATCAATGCGTTCGCCAAACAATTCGTGCCCGTCTTGCCAGGCATGTGCATTGCCGTGCAGGACCACTCGCTCATCACGGACGAAATATTCCATGCGTTTCCCGGTCGCGTGCAGGGGCGGCTTGTTGGGATCCGTTAGCTGTTGAAAGCGCACCGGTGTTTTGCTGCGACTCTCCGCTTCAGCGAACCGGATGTCTTGGTTGGGATGTTCCGCCCGCATCCAGTCGCTCCAAATGTTCATGCTGCCCTGACGGTAATGCACATCTCCGGTGTAGATGCTGTAGCCCTGTTGTTCTTGGAACTCAGAGTTTTGCCCGGTGATTTCGATGGGTTGATCTCGATCTTCCGGAAGTGCGTTTGCATTCGTGCCAATCGCGGCGAAGATGAGAAGCGTGAGTGAGAAGGTACGCATGGGAACAGTTTAGGGGATCGGCTTCGCGGGTGTGGGTTTCTTGGGTTCAAAGATGCTGCGCACATCGTTCAGCACTTTGACCGACCCGGTATCAAACCAGGCCTGCGCGCCGACTCCAGTCACATGCGCAGTCTCGGTTTTCAGGCGAGCGAAGACGTCGGTTTCGGCGTAATCGCGATCGGGGAAGACCCACAGGCGCTCGGTTTCAAGGTGGGTATAACGATCTCCGTTGGGACGGAAGTCACGGTCGATGATCACGTTGCCGGTCAGTAAGATTTTTTCGCTACCGTTCCAAGTTTCGCCGGCGTCTGCGCGAACATGCCAAGGCGGTGGCTCAATTCCATCACGCCAGGTTGTAGGGTCAGTACTGTAGATGCGCATGCGTGGTTGGGTTAGAAAATTGCGGTCGCCTTGTTCAAAGTGGACCATCTTTTCACCTTCCAGAACACGACTACGACGCCCCTCAAGGTCGAATTGCGTTTGGGTGAAGTTCTCAAGGCGGTAATCGGGGCTGGCATTCGGGTCGCCACCTTCGCTTGGGCGTAGGCCTTCGAAGTAATTCAGTAAGACCCAGCTACCGAGGGTCAACAACGCAAGGAACAGGACAGCGAGACGTTGCTCCATGTCGGTTTATTGCAAGTAATGCCCGAGCGCGGCATCCAAGCTGCCTTGAGCTTGCATGATCATTTCGCACACATCGCGTACTGCTCCACGACCTCCGCCCTGCGGTGTCGTCCAATGCGCATGTTGCTTCACCAAGGCATGTGCGTCTTGCACGGCAATGGCGAGTCCAACCCGGGTCAAAATCGGCAGGTCGACGACATCGTCACCAACATAGGCGACTTGTTCTGCCGCAAGTCCGATTTCTTTGAGTAATGCTTCGAATGCTGGCAGCTTTTCCCGCTGCCCCTGATAGACATGGGCAACGCCTAGGTTCTCCATGCGATGTTTGACCACCTCGGATTGGCGCCCGGTGATGATGGCGATGGGAATGCCGGCATCTTGCAGCATGCGCATGCCATGACCATCACGCGAGTTAAACATTTTGTATTCCTGGCCATCATCACCAAAGAACAAGCCGCCATCGGTTAGAACGCCATCTACATCCAGCACCAGTAGGCGGATTTGTTTGGCGCGTGCAGTCAGATCTTGCATAAATCAGTTTCGCTTTTGGTTTGGAGGCGCTACACCACGCGGGCGTGAACCAGGTCCAGCATATTCAGTGCGCCAACAAGGCGTCCTTCTGAGTCGGTTACCAATACGCCATTGATGTTGCGTGATTCCATCGTACGTAATGCTTCTTCGGCCAACTGCGTAGCTTGTAGGCTGGTCGGATTACGCGTCATCACGGCAGAGATGGTGGTGGACTGTAAGTCCGTGCCTTGATCAAAACAGCGACGCAGGTCGCCATCGGTGAAGACGCCGAGGACCTTATGGTCAGTGTCGACAATTGCGGTCATCCCCAGACGTTTGCGTGTCATCTCCAACACGGTTTCGCGCAAGCTGGCGTTTTCATCCACGGCCGGTAAGGCGTCGCCACTGTGCATGATGTCGCCAACGTGCAGCAGTAAGCGCCGGCCTAGCGCTCCGGCGGGGTGTGAGCGCGCGAAGTCTTCCGCAGTGAAGCCGCGGCTTTCGAGTACGGCAACCGCAAGTGCATCACCCATGGCGAGGGTCGCAGTGGTGCTCGAAGTTGGTGCGAGGCCGAGCGGGCAGGCTTCTTCTTTGACGCTGATGTCGAGATGAACATTGGCATTGGTTGCGAGCGTTGATTGCGGTCGTCCCGTCATCGCGATCAGCGGCACGCCAAGGCGTTTGATGATCGGGAGGATGGTCAAGAGCTCATCGGTCTCGCCAGAGTTGGATAGTGCAATCACAACATCTTGGTCGGTGATCATGCCGAGGTCGCCATGGCTGGCCTCGCCCGGATGAACAAAGAAAGAGGGTGTTCCGGTGCTCGCCAATGTTGCTGCGATTTTGTTGCCGATGTGGCCAGATTTGCCCATCCCGGTCACCACTACGCGCCCCGTGCATTGCAGTAGAAATTCACAGGCTTGCACAAAGCCCTCATTCAGTCGCGCACTTAAAGTACGTACCGAATCGGCTTCGTTCTCGAGAACGGCGCGGGCGAGATCAAGCAGCTTGGTGGGATTCATAGAGGAAATTGTTGTATCAGGATGGGACGACTGTCGAAATATACAGGAACCATAAATATGCGCCGAACCCGCTAAGCAGCAGCAGACCTTGCAGGATGGCGACCATGCGTCGACGGCTATTGAGCATGACAATGCCAAGGAAGAACAAGGTCATAGCAATCATCACGGGATAGTCGCGTTGCATGATGCCAGCCTCTAGGACGCTGGGTGCGAGCAATGCGGGCAGGCCGAGTACTCCCAACAGGTTGAACAGGTTGGAGCCGATCAAGTTGCCGATGAGCATTTCTTGTTCGCGCCGCATGGCGGCAGCAACCGAGGCGGCCAGTTCGGGCAGGCTGGTGCCGATGGCGACGACCGTGAGGCCGATCACCAATTCACTGATCCCATAATGGCTGGCGATTTCTGTGGCGCCCCAAACGAGCCCGCGCGCCGAGGCGACGAGCAAGAGTAGCGCCCCCAGCGTCCAGATCAGGTGGTATTTGAGGCTATGTGGGTCACGTTTCTCCGCGACTTCGCGCGCGATTTCTTGTTCGAACTTGTCCTCCGGATGCGCTTCGCTGCGCGCACTGCGAAGCATCCAAAGCAAAAACAACACCAAACCCAGAAGCAAAATCAGTCCATCTAAGTGGCTGAGGTGGTTGTCGAGCATCAGCAACCAGCCACCGGCCATAGCGCCGAGCAGAATGGGAAATTCGCGGCGCAGTGTGCGTGATTCGCCATGCACCACGGTGAGCAGCAAGGTAAAGCCGAGGACCAGGCCGATGTTGGTGATGTTGGAGCCGAGCGCATTCCCAATCGCGATGCCGGGTGCGTTGTCGAGCGCGGCGAGGAGGGAGACTAATAATTCAGGTGCGCTGGTGCCAAAGCCGAGGATGGTCATGCCGATGATCATCGGTGCGACGCGAAGCTGAAGGGCGATGGCGGCAGCGCCATCGACAAAGCGGTCTGCGGACAGCGCCAGCACAATCAGGCTGATTACCAAGACCACGACGGGGAGGAACAACGGAAAAGATGCGAGCATGAGTTTTCGGTTCGGCCAAAGATTGTGTACGGCTTTGTCTAAAGGCCGCATGGTACCGAAGCTTGCGGACCGCTGCCCGTGTTCTTGTAGCGACAGCGCAGCACGGCTTGGGTAAGCTGCCGCGATGGACATTGGGACTTGGGGTTGGCCCGCAGGAGAGCTTGCGGACGCACTGTATCCGCCGGATCTTCCGGAGGAGTGGCGCGTTGGCTTTTTCAGCGGCTTGTTTCGCTGTGTGACGCTGCCTGCAGAGCTTTGGCGGGCAGCGGATGCTGAGGCCTGGGCGGAATGGCTAGCTGAGGTCCCGGAGAATTTTGGTTTTTACTTGGAGCAGGGTGGGGCCAGTGCGGCGGAATTGGCCACAGCCGCGGTGACGTTGGGGTCCTTGCTGCATGGTGTGTTGCTGGAACCACCTTTTGCCTCTGGGGTTGCCAGAGCGCCTGGGCAAGAGGCCCTGACGCAGTTGCCGCAAGCACTCAAACTCTGGCCTGTGGCGCTATCGAGGGATGATCCGTTGGCCCAGGCTGGCGTGCGTGTTTGGTCGCCGCAGGCATTTTCTGTGGTCGCGGCGAGTTCAGCAGCTGAGTTTCAGGCCGAGATCATGGATAATGCGCAGTCTTTGTTGCGCAGCGAAGATGAAGCCAGCCCGCAAGCTTATGCCTGTCTTGGGCTGTGTCGCTTGCCCGCGCGAGATGGGGTGACTGACTGGAGTCCGCTGCAGTTGCGACGGATCTTGGAAGCTGCGGCTGCACGACGCGTTTGTGCCGTGGTGGTGACATCGGGCGCCGAGGCGCTGACGGTGATGCGTCAACTCGAAACCCTTTCTGGCTTGATGTCGGTCTGATGGGTTTGTGAATACGAATTTTTGATTTTGCTTGTTGGAGTTTGATTTGTCGGATAGCGCTCCCAATTCGAAAGAAGCCTCAGCTAATGATGTGTTGGTGCGTGTGCGCGGCCTGCATTTCGCACGTGGTTCACGGCCGATCTTTCGTGGGGTCGATCTCGACATTCAGCGCGGCAAGGTGGTTGCGATCATGGGCCCAAGCGGCACCGGCAAGACTACCCTGCTGAAGTTGATCGGCGGGCAGCTGCGTCCGAGCCAAGGCAGTATTGAGATTCAGGGGCAGTCAGTGCCGGATCTGCGCCGTGGTGAATTGTTTGAGTTGCGCAAGCGCATGGGTATGTTGTTCCAGAGTGGCGCGTTGTTGACCGATTTAACGGTTTTCGACAATGTTGCTTTCCCGCTACGCGAGCACACGAATTTGCCCGAGTCGATGATTCGCGATTTGGTGTTGATGAAGTTACATGCAGTGGGTCTACGTGGCGCGCATAAGCTGATGCCTAGCGAGCTGTCGGGTGGCATGGCGCGTCGTGTTGCGATGGCGCGCGCGATTGCGCTCGATCCGATGATGATCATGTACGACGAGCCCTTCACTGGGCAGGACCCTATTTCTATGGGTGTCTTGGTCAAGCTGATTCGCGAGCTGAATGACGCGCTTAATCTGACCAGCATCATTGTTTCTCATGATGTCGCCGAAACGGCGTCGATTGCGGATTACATCTATCTGATCTCGGATGGGATTGTGGTGGGCCAAGGCACGCCCGATGAATTGCGCACCAAGGGTTCGAAGTGGAGCGATCAGTTCCTGCAAGGGCTGCCTGATGGCCCAGTGCCGTTCCACTATCCAGCCCCGGATTACCGCGAGGATCTGCTCGGAGTGCGCGCATGAACAATCCGATTCGCAGCCTTGGTCGCAAGGGTCTCGGCTTCTTCGAGCGCCTTGGGCGTGGGCATTTGTTCTTGCTAGCGACGCTGCGTGGCGTGCCCTCGCTGTTGCCGCGGATTGGTCTCGTGATTCAGCAAATGTTCTCCATTGGCGTGTTGTCTTTAGTGATCATTTTGGTTTCGGGCCTGTTTGTCGGCATGGTGTTGGGTTTGCAGGGCTACAACACCTTGGTGGATTTCGGTGCCGAAGAATCGCTCGGCGTGGTGGTTGCCCTTTCGCTGGTGCGTGAACTGGGTCCAGTCGTGACGGCACTGTTGTTTGCTGGGCGTGCTGGATCTGCGCTAACGGCTGAGATTGGTCTGATGAAGGCTACTGAGCAGCTTTCCGGCATGGAGATGATGGCGGTGGATCCTATGAAGCGGGTGATTGCGCCGCGTTTCATTGGTGGTTTTTTATCGATGCCCTTGCTCGCAGCCATCTTTAGTGCCATGGGTGTCATGGGTGGCTGGTTTGTTGGCGTTGGCTTATTGGGCGTTGATGAAGGTTCATTTTGGTCGCAAATGCAATCGAGCGTCGACTTTGAGGAAGACATCCTCAATGGTGTGATCAAGAGCGTTGTGTTTGGTTTTGTTGCCGCTTGGATTGCCTTGTACGAGGGCTATGATGCGATTCCGACTTCGGAAGGCGTCAGCCGCGCGACGACGCGCACCGTGGTGCACACCTCCTTGGCGGTGTTGGGCCTGGATTTTGTTTTGACCGCACTGATGTTCGGTGCCTGATTTACGTAACTGAGGATTTCGACATGATGCAAAGTCGAGCCGTAGAAATTGTGGTGGGATTGTTCATTGCCGCAGGTCTTGCTGCGCTCTTTATGCTGGCCATGAAGGTCAGCAACTTGAGTACGTTTGATACCAGTGACGGCTACACGCTGAAGGCGCGCTTTGATGCAATCGGTGGTTTGAAAGTGCGCGCGCCGGTCACCGTTGCAGGTGTGAAGGTGGGCCGCGTAAGTGCTATCGAATTGGATGGGCAAGACTTTCGTGCGCTCGTGACGCTCTCGCTGAGCGCTGAGGCCTTGCCTTTGCAGCAGGTGGATGCGCGGGGTGAGCCGGTTGAGGTGGCAGCGGCAGGTACGGGTTGTTCTAAGCCGAAAGCTGCGGATGGCTGTGTGACCTCGCTCTATGACGATGCCTCTGCAAGCATTCTTACGGCAGGCTTGTTGGGTGAGCAATATGTTGGGATTGAGCCGGGCGGCGGCGGTATGCGTTTTCTACAGCCGGGTGATGAGATCCGTATGACCCAGTCTTCCATCGCATTGGAGCAGATCATTGGTCAGTTCCTGTTCAGTAAGGCTGATGATGCCAAGTAATTTGATGATAAATATGAGCCTAATCAATCGACTGACTCTGCATGGCTGGCTTGCGCTGATCTTGCTGGGCGCTGGTTTCATGCACGCCTCCACAGCGCATGCCGAGTTGGCGCCAGACCAAATGATCCAGGGCGTTACCGACCGCGTGTTGCAACGACTGAAAGTAGAAAAGTCGGAGTTGGATGCGCATCCGGAGCGGGTATATGCCTTTGCTAATGAATTGGCGGATGAGTTCATCCTGCCGCATTACGATTTTGAAGGGATGTCACGTTGGATTCTCGGACGCAATTGGCGTAGCGCGAACGAAGAGCAGCGTTTGCGCTTCCAAGATGAATTCCGGCATATGCTGGTCAACACGTATGCGACGGCGTTGCTGAACTATAGCGATCAAGAGATTGTCTTCCTTCCTTATCGCCCTGATCCGAATGATGATCAGCGTGCTTTGGTGCGCGCAGAATTCCGCCCTTCTGGTGCGCCCGCGATACCAATTGTGTACAGCCTGCATCGTGCCAGTGAGGGCTGGAAGGTCTATGACGTTGCGATTGATGGGATTAGTTTGGTGACGACGTATCGTTCGGGCTATGCCACAGAAATTCGTAATCATGGTATAGACGGGCTGCTGCAGAAAATGGCCGACAAAAATCGCAGTCAGGCAGCGGCGCAAGCGGTGGTATCAAACCAATGACTCTTTCATCTGTAGCCGACGACGCACCTGCACAAATCGAGGAATTGGGTGAGGGTCGCTTCCGGATTTCTGGAAGCTTGAGTTTCGCAAATGCGCGCGCGGTGTTGTTGGCAAGTCGTCGCAGTTTTCGCGGCGCACCGGCGTTGGATATTGATCTCTCGGCTGTGGCGCGTGCGGACAGCGCTGGCTTGTCGTTGTTGGTGGAATGGTCTCGAGTTGCTCAAGCGGCAGGTCAGGCCCTGACGATCCGAAATGCGCCTGTGCAATTGCGTTCCATGGCGAGTTTGGTTGGAGTCGAAGCTCTTCTCGGTCTCGCTGCCGCTTAAGGGCCGGCGCCCATCGCGTGACGGCTTGCTTATTCGGCCATGACTTTCGCAGTTTCAGTTGCAGCGTTACACAAGCGCTATCCCAATGTGCATGCGCTGCGCGGCATTGATCTAGACATCCATCAAGGTGAATTCTTCGGTTTGCTCGGGCCAAACGGAGCAGGCAAATCAACGCTGATTAATGTGCTTGCGGGGTTGGTTAAGCCGAGTAGTGGTTCAGCGGCAGTGTTGGGGCATGACGTACAGCGTGACTATCGCGCAGCACGTTTAAGTCTCGGGGTGGTGCCGCAAGAGCTGCTTTACGATCCATTCTTTCGTGTGCGTGAGATGCTGCTGCTGCAAGCTGGCTACTTTGGTCTGGGTCGGAGTAGTCATGCTTGGGTCGATGAACTGATGGAGCGTCTGCACCTCAGCGACAAGGCCGAAGCCAGTCTGCAAAGTCTGTCTGGCGGCATGAAGCGACGTGTGTTGATTGCCCAGGCCTTGGTGCATCGGCCGCCGGTGATTGTGTTGGATGAGCCAACGGCGGGGGTAGATGTCGCCTTACGTCAGGGCTTGTGGCAGCTCACCCGCGAATTGCATCGCGAGGGCCATACTATCATCTTGACCACCCATTATCTGGAAGAGGCGGAGTCGTTGTGTGACCGCATAGCGGTATTGGCAAAGGGAAGTATTGCTGCGTTAGATCGCCAATCAGCTTTGATTGCGCGTCATCCATGGCGTATTGCGCAGTTATCCCTAACGCACGAACAAGCGCTACCTGCTGCATTACAAGTGCATGTGCTCCGACGGGATGCGCGGCGCGTATTGCTGCGAGTCGCACGCAGCGCAGATGCTGAGGCGCATCTTTGTGCATTAGTGCAGCAGGTTGGTTTGGCGGACCTCGCCTTGCAAATTCGCGAGCCCACCCTAGAGGAAGTGTTTATTGAATTATTGGATGCTTCTGCGCGTGCAGCGGAGGTTACCGCGTGAAGACAATGCGATTTAATGCGGTGGGATTCCTCACGCTATTGCGTAAAGAGGTGTGGCGATTCTTGAAAGTGGGTGTACAAACCGTACTTGCGCCGGTGGTCACAACTTTGCTCTATCTCTTGGTTTTCGGCCATGTGTTGGAAGATGCGCTGCCGCTACAAGAAGGCCTCCGTTATGGTCAATTTTTATTGCCCGGTTTGATTTTGATGGCCTTGGCGCAGAATGCTTTTGCCAATTCCTCATCAAGCCTCATTCAGTCAAAAATGAATGGCAATATCGTGTTCGTGTTGTTGGCGCCGATCTCTGCGTTTGAGTTTTATCTTGCATTCACGCTTGCTGCAGTCCTGCGCGGCTTGGCAGTGGGGATTGCGTTGTGGTTGGTTGCATGGCCATTGATTGATGTGCCGCTTGTGCATCCGCTAGAAGCGTTTGGCTTCGCTGCGGTGGCAAGTGCTGTTTTGGGTTCATTAGGAATTCTCGCCGGCGTATATTCCGACAAATACGATCACCTCGCTGCGTTTCAAAACTTTTTGATTGTTCCGCTCACCTTTCTTTCTGGAGTGTTCTATTCCATCGAATCCTTGTCACCATTTTGGCAAGCCGTGTCGTTCTGGAATCCGATGTTCTATTTAATCGATGGCTTCCGTCATGCGTTGCTGGGCATTTCCGATGTGAATCCATTGCACGCTTGGGGCGTAGCCTTGTTCAGTTGGGCTTTGTTGGCTGTGCTGTGCCTGCGCATGCTGCAAAGCGGCTACAAATTGCGTAACTAGTCGGCGCTGTCTATATGGATCGTCTATTAATTCGTGGTGGAGTCGCTTTGCAGGGAGAGGTGGTGATTGCCGGGGCAAAGAACGCCGCATTACCCATTCTTGCTGCGACCTTGTTGACGGAAGAAGCGGTTTGTATCGACAACGTTCCGCAGTTGAATGATGTCAGCACCATGATGGCACTGCTGGGTGAAATGGGGGTGCGCTTTACTCTGGATGAACAGATGCGGGTGCATGCACAAGCGGCCAGCGATATCCGTTGTGTGGCGCCCTATGATTTAGTGCGACGAATGCGTGCTTCGATCTTGGTGTTGGGCCCGCTACTGGCACGCTTTGGCAGGGCTGAGGTGTCGTTGCCAGGCGGTTGTGCGATTGGCGATCGCCCGGTGAATCTGCATCTTGAAGGGCTGCGCGCGCTCGGCGCGACGATTGAAGAACGCGATGGCAACATCGTGGCGCAAGCGCCCCGCCTGCGGGGTGCGCGTTTTGTCTTCGACAAGGTAACGGTGACTGGCACCCAGAACTTGTTGATGGCCGCGACTTTGGCGGAGGGCGAAACGGTTCTGGAAAATGCAGCGCGCGAGCCTGAGGTTACTGATCTTGTACATTTATTGCAGCGCATGGGTGCGCAGATTGAAGGCGTGGGTACGGATTGTCTGCGCATTCAGGGCAAGCCTGCTTTACACGGTACGGGTGATGTTACGCATCATGTCTTGCCCGATCGTATTGAGACGGGAACCTATCTGATCGCCGGCGCCATTACCCGCGGGCGAGTGCGCGCGACCCACACGCGCTCTGATTTGCTGGATGCGGTCTTGCAAAAATTGCGCGAGAGCGGTGCACAGGTGACGCAGGGCGAAGATTGGATCGAGGTCGATGCCACACAAGCCGCACTGAAGGCAGTAAACGTGCGCACAGCGCCGTATCCAGCCTTCCCAACCGACATGCAGGCACAATTTGTCGCGTTGAATGCGGTTGCCAAGGGAGTCGGTACGGTGGTCGAGACCGTATTCGAAAATCGCTTCATGCATGTGCCGGAGTTGCGCCGGATGGGCGCACAGATCAAGCTGGAAGGCCATGCGGCGGTGATTGAAGGACGTGATGCCTTGGTCGCGGCGCCGGTAATGGCGAGTGATTTGCGTGCTTCCGCGAGCTTGGTGTTAGCGGCGTTGGTCGCAGAAGGGGAAACTGCGGTCAACCGCATTTATCATATCGACCGCGGATACGAGACGATTGAAGACAAATTGAGCCGATTGGGTGCGCAGATTCAGCGCGTACCCAGCTAGCAGGCGAGAAACGGAAATAGCATGGCGGACTTGACCATTGCCCTGTCCAAGGGGCGCATCTACAAAGACACGCTGCCCTTGTTGGCGGAAGCCGGCATTGTGCCGTTAGAAGATCCAGAGACCAGCCGCAAGCTGATCATCGAGACCTCGCGCCCGGGCGTGCGTGTGGTCGTGATTCGTGCAGCCGATGTGCCGACCTTCGTTGAGCATGGTGCGGCCGATTTGGGTGTTTCAGGCAAAGATGTGTTGATGGAAAATCCATCCAATGGTTTGTATGAACCGTTGGATCTTGAGATCGCGCGTTGCCGCTTGATGGTGGCTGCACCGGTGAATTCGACGGCACCTTCTGGGCGCTTGCGTGTGGCGACCAAATACATCGAAACCGCGCGGCGTTGGTATGCAGCGCGTGGCGAACAAGTCGAGTTAATCAAACTGTATGGCTCCATGGAATTGGCGCCACTGGTCGACCTGGCGGATTGCATCGTTGATTTGGTTGAAACGGGGAATACGCTTAAGGCCAACGGTCTCGAGCCGCGCGAAACGATTGCGCACATCAGTTCGCGTCTGGTGGTGAATAAAGCCTCAATGAAAATGAAGCACACAGAAATCCAGCCACTATTGGAAGCATTAGGGCGTGCAGTTGTTGCCCGTCGTGCGGAGAAGGCGGCATGAAGATGCGTCGTTTGAATTCGCAGGATGCTGGTTTTCAGCAACAACTAGACGAGCTGTTGGCGTGGGAATCGGTGTCGGATGCTAAGGTTCAGCAAACCGTACGCGAGATTTTGGCAGATGTACGCACGCGCGGTGATGCGGCGTTGCTCGAATACACGGCGAAGTTCGATCGTTTGACAGTCAATAGCTTTGCGGAGCTCGAAATCCCACAAGCGCGTTTGCAGCAAGCCTTGACCGGGTTGAGTGCCGTGCAGCGTGAGGCGCTGGAGTTTGCTGCCGAGCGTGTGCGCAGTTATCACGAGCATCAGCGCAGCGAATCGTGGACCTATACCGAAGCCGATGGCACCGTGCTGGGGCAACAAGTGACGCCGTTGGATCGCGCCGGTTTGTATGTGCCGGGTGGCAAGGCTGCCTATCCATCTTCGGTGTTGATGAATGCCATTCCTGCCAAGGTAGCGGGTGTGCGTGAATTGATCATGGTGGTGCCGACACCGGGCGGTGAGGTGAATGAGCTGGTGTTTGCGGCGGCGGCTGTCGCGGGTGTTGATCGCGTGTTCGCGATTGGTGGCGCACAGGCTGTAGCAGCGCTGGCCTATGGCACGCAGACCGTGCCGCAAGTCGACAAGATTGTGGGGCCGGGCAATATTTATGTGGCGACCGCTAAGGGCATGGTGTTTGGTGCGGTAGGTATCGACATGATTGCGGGACCGTCCGAGATTCTCGTGATCTGTGATGGTCAGACCGATCCCGATTGGATTGCCATGGACTTGTTCTCGCAAGCCGAACACGATGAAGACGCGCAGTCGATTCTGCTCTGTCCCGATGCGCCCTTCATCGATGCGGTAGAAGCCAGTATTCAAAAGCTGTTACCGGACATGCAGCGCAAAGACGTGATTGAGGTGTCTTTGCGTGAGCGCGCAGCGCTAATTCAAGTGCGCGATCTGGCAGAGGCTGCGCAGGTATCGAATCACATTGCGCCGGAGCACCTCGAATTGTCGGTGGAAGATCCGCGGGTCTTGTTGCCGCAGATTCGACATGCCGGTGCGATCTTTATGGGTCGGCACACGCCGGAAGCGGTCGGCGATTATTGCGCGGGCCCGAATCATGTCTTGCCGACCTCACGTACGGCACGGTTCTCGTCACCTTTGGGAGTCTATGACTTCCAAAAGCGTTCCAGCCTGATTCAGGTCTCGCCGCAGGCGCAGGCTTTGTTTGCGAACGCCTCAACGCTGGCGCGGGGTGAAGGTCTTGAGGCACATGCGCGTTCGGCGGAGTATCGGATGGACGATTCATCTCGGAAAGGCGGCTAAGCGATGAGTCGCTTCTGGCATCCGCGCGTTGCTGGGCTGACACCGTATGTGCCGGGCGAGCAGCCCAAGCTGGGCCGCGCGCTGACCAAGCTCAATACCAACGAAAATCCATACCCGCCGTCACCCAAGGTATTGGATGCGATTCGTGCTGCGACGAATGACAGTCTGCGGCTCTATCCCGAACCAACGTCAAGTGAACTGCGTCAGGCGATTGCGGATTACTACCGTGTTGCTCGCGAACAGGTGTTTGTCGGCAACGGTTCGGATGAGGTCCTGGCCTTTGTTTTTCAGTCCTTGTTTCGTGCCGATGCGCCACTGTTATTCCCGGATATCTCCTACAGCTTTTACCCGGTCTATGCCGCTTTATATGAAGTGCCAACCGAAGTCGTTCCGCTTAATCAAGACTTTGCGATTGATCTTGCGGATTACCGTCGCTCGAATGGTGGGATTATTTTTCCGAACCCAAACGCACCGACTGGAATGCTGCTCGCCCTCGATGCGATTGAAGCTTTGCTGAAAGACAACACTGACAGCGTGGTTGTGGTGGATGAGGCCTACATCGACTTTGGTGGTGAAAGTGCGATTGGTCTGGTGAATCGCTACCCAAACCTGTTGGTGACGCAATCTTTCTCGAAGTCGCGTTCACTCGCAGGACTGCGCCTTGGATTTGCGATCGGTCATGTCGACTTGATCGATGCCTTGGTGCGGATTAAAGACAGTTTCAATTCCTATCCCATTGATCGGCTTGCGAGCGCAGGCGGGATTGCGGCGATGCAGGATGCGGTGCATTTTGAACAAACGCGCCAGCAAGTGATTGCCTCACGTGAAGAGGTAGTTGCAGGCTTGCAGGCGTTTGGGTTCGAGGTCTTACCATCAGCCGCAAACTTTGTATTTGTACGTCATCCACAACATGATGCGGCACGCCTGATGCAGGCTTTGCGCGATGAAGCCGTGATCGTGCGGCATTTTAACAAGCCCAGAATTGATCAGTTCTTGCGCATTACCATCGGCACGCCGCAAGAAAACGCGGCACTATTGTCGGCAGTAAAGACAGCTTTAGCCTGAGAGATTTAAGAATCGCGCGGGCGTGCCACGCTGCGCAGGTTCCACTGTTGCCTCTTGCCGTCACGAAGGCCGTGCAGCATAAAACTAACTCCGGGCGTTTTAGCCAATACCCAACCGTGCAAGTCGTGGCTCTCGTTGAGTTTTTGTGTACGGCCATCAAGCTCAAGTTCAGTCAAGATGTCTCCCGGTAATAGCCCTGCGGCTTGCGCCGGGCTATCGCGATAGATGCCGGTAACCACAATGCCCTGTTTGAGCTTCACTCCGAATGCGTCAGCTAATTCACTCGTGAGATCTTGCGTCTCTACCCCAATCCAGCCGCGCACGACATCACCGGTTTGAATGATTTCTTGCAAGACGTCCCGAGCGATCTGTGCCGGAATGGCGAACCCAATGCCGTGCGATGCGCCGGACTTGGAGAAAATCGCGGTGTTGATGCCGATCAGTTGTCCATAAGCATTGATGAGTGCACCACCTGAATTCCCTGGATTAATCGCAGCATCGGTTTGAATGAAGTTTTCCAGTGGGCTGATGCCGAGTTGGGAGCGACCAGTTGCGCTGACGATCCCCATTGTCACGGTTTGCCCAACCCCAAATGGATTGCCAATGGCCAGTACGACATCACCTACGGCGAGTGGCTCTGACTCGCCAAATGGAATTGGAGTCAGATCACTTTGCTCGATTTTAAGCACCGCAAGGTCTGTGTCTGCGTCATGACCAATCACCCGTGCTCGGAAGGTTTCACCATTCTGCAACCCGATTTGAATTTCGTCGGCACCATCGATGACGTGGAAGTTGGTGAGGATGTAGCCATCGCGACTAACGATGACACCGGAGCCCAAGCTGGTTTGTAGGCGCTGTCGCGGTGTACCGCGTAGGGCGTCGCCAAAGAAGCGTTGGAACAAAGGATCATCAAACAAGATACGCGGCCGTTCGGTCACAACCTTGGCGGTATGGATGTTGACTACGGCGGGTGCAGCGCGCTGCACAGCTGCCGAGTAAGACACCGGGCCTTGATTCGGTAGCAGAGCGGGTGCCGATTCTTGTCGGATTTCCACTTCCTTAATGATGGGCGTGCGCAGGCTGTCCAGTACTTCGCGCATCCAATCGGGGCGCAACACCAGTACTACAAAAATCAGCATCAAGCCAAGCGTGAGGAGCTGGAACAAGGGGAATCGGAAGCGTGCCATGGCGCAATGATAGACTGTACCGATGATCCATCGCGACGCTTTGACAACCTATCTAGAAGAGGCGCTTTCCCTGTCTCGCTTTGCAGACTACGCACCGAATGGGTTGCAGGTCGAAGGTAAACCGGAGGTCCAGCGCTTAGCGGTTGCTGTGACAGCAAGTCAAGCAGTGCTTAATGAAGCGATTGCTTGGGGTGCCGATGCCTTGTTGGTGCATCACGGTTGGTTCTGGAAGGGTGAGAGCCCCATCTTGCGTGGTCCACGCAAACGACGTATTGCGACGTGTTTGTCTGGCGACCTCAACTTGTTCGCTTATCACTTGCCTTTGGATGTCCATCGAACATGGGGGAATAACGCTGGTTTCGGGGATCTGATCGGCGTCGAGGACATCCAGATGCATGATTGGAAGGGCGTGCCGGATCTACTTTGGCAAGCGACCTTACGTGAAGCCGTTACGCTCGAGGCATTTGCCGCGCGCTTGCACCAGGATTTAGATCATGTGCCGCAAGTGATTGCAGCATCGACGGGCTCGCCCACAGTGCGCTCGTTGGCGTGGTGCACGGGTGCGGCGCAAGACGCGCTCGAGGATGCGGCAGCGTTGGGCGTGGATGCATTTCTATCGGGCGAAATTTCGGAGCGCACGGTGCATCTTGCGCAAGAGTTGGGTGTTCATTATTTGGCTTGTGGCCACCATGCTAGCGAGCGTTTCGGTGTGGAGCGCTTGGGGGCGCATTTGGCACAGCAATTTGATCTCGATCTGCGTTTCTTCGATCAGGTGGTCCCTGTCTAGGAAAGCCATATAAAACAGTGAGTTGGGTTCTTAGTGCGTCTCGCGCATTGTCCTGACAAGTCTATTAGTTTATTGCCGTATTACTACAAAACCGATTTCTGACTGTGCTAGCATCCGCGCTCCC
>CAZZIQ010000006.1:0-48374 GCA_964654355.1 uncultured Piscirickettsiaceae bacterium | reverse complement strand
TCAAAATCCCCCGGTGGTAACACCTTGGGGGTTCGATTCCCCCTCCCGGTACCAACCTATCTTTTTGGGGTTTTCACAAAACCCCTCAAAACCCCTCAACTTGCTGTTTTGTAAGCTATTTTGAAAAATGGCTTCTCGCTAGACTTCGCTCCTAATCACACGAAATCACACCCCTGGTGCACCAAATTTGCACCACGGGGCGCACTCGTTATCTTCAGGAGAACAGATAGATGGCTAGCATTTCCAGAATCCAGGGAAAGTCCGGAGCTACGTACAAAGCACTCGTTCGCATCAAAAAAGACGGGAAAATAGTCTCCCAGTCCAAAAGCTTTCGCACGAAAGCTGAGGCCGTACAGTGGGCTAGGCACGCTGAAATCGAGCTCGATCAGAGCGGTTTCTCAATCCCCAGCGAGAAAACGTTCGGTGACCTCCTAAAACGCTACCAAGAGGCCGTAAGCCCAGCTAAACGCTCTGGAGCCTGGGAAGTGAAACGCATACGCACGCTCCTCAGAGACCCCCTCGCTGCAGTCCCCCTCAAAAACCTTTCCTCCCGTCACATTGCCCAATGGCGGGATCGGAGCCAGCAGCGAATGAGCGGCGAGACCATTCTTCGGGATATCAATATCCTGAACCACGCCTGCAAGGTGGCCATCCAAGAATGGCATTGGCTCCGCCAAAATCCATTTCAAGGCGTTGAGAGGCCCAAAGGGAACCCTCCGAGAGACCGCAGAGTGAGCAATGAAGAAATTGAAGCCATCATCTTGGCAGGCGGATACGCTCCAGATACGTACCCCGAAACCCGGATCGCCCGGACCGTTGCTGCGTTTCTTTTTGCACTAGAGACCGGCATGCGCCAAGGAGAGATCGCTAAACTCCGGCCCAGCGATGACCATAACCAGTATGTTTTTGTCGGAGAAGCGAAAAATGGGGAGTCTCGATACGTCCCGCTGACCCGAAAAGCGCGAGAGATCCTTGATCAAGTACACGGAGATTTTAAAATCTCAGCCGATTCGATTTCTTCCCTCTTCACCCAAAAAATCAAGACAAAAGCTGCAATCGCAGTCCCAAGCATCAAAACACTTCATTTTCATGATTCACGAGGGGAAGCGCTGACTAGGCTCGCCCGCATCCTGCCGGTGCTTGATCTAGCGAAAGTCTCTGGACACAAGGACCTGAAAATCCTTTTGAATACCTATTACAGAGTCACACCCGAAGAGTTAGCGATGAAGATCAACATGGCAGAAACAAACATGGATCTCCAACACAACAGCCCAATCAGACAGAAATAGCCATATCTAATCTAAGAACAAACAATCTGCTGTCTCCAGTAGACTATGAGCAGCAGCAGCAGCAAGAACGGCTACAAAGTGTCTAGAAAATTAGGGGCTATTCATCAATTTGGAATGATTTCCAAAAAAAGAATGTTGGGCTGGTAATCAATAACCTGAAGCCACGCATGATCCAGAAGCTTCAGCGAATAGGAATCCACGCAACAGAGAAAGAGCTGGTTTATTCCAAGACTATTGACGAGGGCTTAATTGCCGCTCTTGCAATGATATAAGGCCTTAGCACCCTGATTGAGATAGACAGGAATTTGACCTCTACCTCAAACCGCCACGTTTCAACCATTCGTCGTAAATTCGAGCATTCCAGTGACTTTGAACCCAAGCTAAAGTCTGCTTGATCTCAGCTTCTGTCAGCTTTCCTTCAAAACTAGGCATCTGACCACCCAGCGGAGCTCCCCCTTGACGGATCGTACGTTTCAGCTGACTCAACGGGTGATGCCACGCATGTGCGGATCCATTCAGTGGCGGTGGCGGATAGTTACCATCTGCATCTGGTTTCTTCCAATTCATCACACGTCCCTGCGCTTCCTTGCCATGACAGCTTGCGCAGTGCTCTGCAAAAACTTTTCCGCCCGCGTCTACTTGCGCTTGTGAGTACCAGCGCCCTGCAATCTTGTCTTCAGTCGAACAAGCGGAAAGCGCCAGACTTCCAACAGCGCCCAGAATCAGAATCTTGATTCCGCGACTTATTCTCTTATACATCACCCTCTCCTCTCAGCAAATCAGAGTGCTTCTGTTCATACTCTTCTCGTTCGATCTCTCCACGCGCATA
Source organism: uncultured Piscirickettsiaceae bacterium (assembly GCA_964654355.1). Lineage (GTDB taxonomy): Bacteria > Pseudomonadota > Gammaproteobacteria > CAZZIQ01. The sequence continues at coordinate 46,256 of CAZZIQ010000006.1, read as the reverse complement.
GCGTGCATCAAGAATTTCTAGCGCCGACTTGGAGCGCCGCGACGGACGTTCGGGATCTCGCCCCCGGCCTTGTGTCCATGCAACAATCAAAACAATGAGCACGAGCCAGAACAACCACATCCAGCCTCCTCCCCAACCCATCCAATGCGATTCAAACATCATCAGCTCCTGTTTTAACACCGCAGCCCGCAAGCGAGCTGCGGCGGTTGACCTCAGCGCTTCTGCAACTCCTGAATCTGCGCTTCAAGCTGCTGGATCCGCGCTTCCATATCGCGTAGATAGGCCATATGCGACTGCATCATGTGCCGCATCATTTGTGGATTTGGCCCCATCCCCTGTGGACCTTGCGCTGATGGATTCACGCCCATCATCGGCATCGGGCCCGCCCCCGGATGGAATCCCACTCCACCTGGGACAGCGTAGTTAGGGTGCATAGGCATGCCACCCATCATGGGCACGGCTGCATTTGCAAAAGGAACAACCGTCTGCACATTAGCCGTGGATGACGCAGGATTGGGCTGTTCTGCCATAACCGGCAAGGTCAACATTGACGCAAACGCAACAACAGCAAAGTTAAAATGCTTCATAACACTCTCCATTGAATTATTAAAAATTTCATCGGGCATGATTCGACCTGCGAAGGACAGACCCAATTGAGTCGCCCGAATAACTCAATTCTTTGTTCGAGCTGTCAAGATTGCATAGGCATTCGCATCCAATTCCGGGAGCTTGCGCAAAAAAGACACCATCGACCAAATGCGCTCATCATCGTGCCCAGAACCCCAGGCCGGCATACCAGAAGCCATGATTCCATGTTTGATCACCCAGAAATCATGCCTTGCCTGATCCTCTCCAGAACCATATGGCAGCCGTGGCTGCGATAGGTTTGGCGGCCGCGGGTACAGTCCTGCACTAAGATCTGTTTCAGGACGCCCAGGCGCAAGATGGCACGATGAACACATCTCTTCGTAATCAGCGCCACCACCCAAAAGCTGCTCTGCCTTCCCCAGCTCCGGAACCTCAATATCACGCGCATGGCGTTCAATCGAAGACGTACGCGCCATTTCCAAAAACCAAGTGATTCCTGCAAAATGTGGGCGGTCTGCTGCAATCGAAAAAACACCAGAATATGCAGCCCCAGTCCCCAGAAGAACCAAGGCCACTAATCCATAAAACAAGTTCTTCATCACCCCTGCCATTCTGCTCTCAATGCCCATTCGCAGACGGCATCATCCGATCATGTGCATCCATGGTTTTCCCTTGGTCATGATCGCTACTTTTCAACGCCAGTTTCTCGCATTGCGCTCGTAACGCCATCTGAACAGGATCCGTTAAATTGGCTTCCCTCGTTAACGCACGCACACAATCCGGCGCCAACGGCTGGGTAACATGTGCTTCTTTGCTGTGCGCAAATGAGGCTACGGAATACACAGAACTGCCAACAACCAGCAGTGCGCCCAACCACACTTTATTTCGCGTCATAGCGCACTCCCCCAAAATGCTTCTGGCCATCTTCCGTCTTGAATAAAACCATCAGTTGATACGAACCGTTTGCTGTCATGTCATAGCCCGCCATATACCACTGCCCCATCAACATCATCGGCTTACTCACCCCCCTTCCATCCGGCGCTATCACCTTAGAATTTGCGAGTAAATTGGTCAGTGCGCGCTTGTTTTTTTGCACCATGACCATCAGATTTTGTGTGCCTCCATGCTGCATATCGCCTGCGGCCTTCATGACGTGGAAAGTCACCTCATAGCCATCCACATAAATCTTATCCATGAACGAACGATCTACTTCTGCACCCCCAATTGCGGCGACCGAACCAGAATCCTGACTCATGGAACTGTGATCCATTCCCGCAGCCTCATGGTTCATCTGCGCACCGACAATTGGCGCCGCAGAGAACAAAGCCAACAAACACACACCCGAAATAAAATGTTTCACAGAAAACTCCCTTGTATTAATAAATGTGGAACATCAGAACCAGAAACGAACACCAGCAACAACCTGCGAATCGCTAACCTTGCCACCCTCATCTCGCGTTAAATCAGCCGTATGTCCATATTTCTTGAACCAATGCACACCGATATACGGCGTAAATTCACGTGCCATCTCATAACCCAATCGCACCCCAGCTGTAAGATCCGAGAGACCAGAACCAATCCCAGCGACATCATCATTCTTGGAGTAGAGATTGAAGCCAAAATTTGGACGCAACACGACGCGTTGCGTGAGCATGTACTCATATTCCGCATCTAGACGGAATGAGATCTGCCCTCCTTCACCGGCAAAAGCCGTCGCACTGGCCTCAATTTGGTAAGGCGAAACCCCATCGACCCCCACGGCCAAATAATCCCTCGCGGGCCCAGGCTTAGCGTTGTGCCGCCAACCCAAACGCAGATCCCAGTAAGGATCAATTGCCTTGTTGAAGAGGAACTGCAGTTCAGCCTCCTCAGTGGCACCCGCAACCTTTTCTAGATCAATTTTGGTAACAAATTTTTCAAGATCACGACCGACCCAAAACTCGGCATCAAGCACCAAAGGATCCGATCCATCTTTAGCACGGGTTTCAAATTTCTCCGCCTGAAATCCCACAAGTAGGGGATCATCTACGCCCATGGCATGGATCGAAGAGTGTGCAGCCAGAAGCGCAACAAATAACCAATTCTTTTTCATTGCTTTCTCCTTAACTCACAATCACAGTACGGAACATGCCCAGCATGTGATAAAGCAGATGGCAGTGATATGCCCATCCACCTTCCGCATCCACAGTAACCCGATAACTAATCCGTGATCCGGGCTGAACAATGACCGTGTGTTTTCTTGGGAGATAATTGTTATCGCCGGTTTCCAAATCACTCCACATGCCATGCAAATGCATTGGATGATTCATCATCGTGTCATTTACCAGTGTAATTCGGATCCGCTCGCCCAATTTCCAACGCAAAGGCTCGGCATCCGCGAATTTAACGCCATTGATGGACCACATATAACGGCCCATATTGCCCGTCAGATGCAACTCCAGTTCGCGATCAGGTTCCCGATCAAGATGGGTACTCCGCAGATTGCGCAGATCCGCATAGGTCAACACCCTTCGTCCGTTATTACGCAGTCCCACGCCCGGATCGTCCAGACGATACTGCGGATCCTCAGATCGCATATCTATATGCGGCCCAAACTCGGTTGCTGCATGCATCACCGGGCGGTTTTCGAAATTGGATGGATTTGGCTGGAGTGAAGGCTGCATCGCCGACAACGACAAGCCCTCCATATTCATATCCCCCACCCCAAGACTCATGCCGTCCATGCTCATATCAGTCATTTCTGCTGCTGGTACTGCATGCTGGCTATGATCCGTGCCAGCCATCACGCCGCCGTCCGGCATTGCATGCTGACTGTGATCCATCGCAGCACCATGCCCCATATGCGCGTGTCCGGACATACGCATACCCATGTCGGCATGGGAAAGATCAGGAACCGAATCCAACTCCGGAATCTCGGCAACCCACGCAAGATCCGGCGTCAACGTGCCGCGCGCATAGCCAGAGCGCGCGATATCCTGAACAAAGATCGTGTACGCCTGTTCGCTTGATGGCTCCACGATGACATCGTACGTTTCCGCCACGCCCATACGGAATTCATCAACAGTAACCGGCTCGACATACTGCCCATCAGCCGCCACTACCGTCATCTTCAGGCCTGGAATGCGCACATCAAAAAAGGTCATCGCAGAACCATTAATGAAGCGCAGACGCAGCCTCTCGCCGCGTTTGAATAGGCCCTTCCAACCCTCTGCCGGCACCTGTCCATTCATAAGATAGGTGTAGGTATAGCCTGTCACATCCGAAAGATCGCGCTGGCTCATGCGCATCTGCGCCCACATCTTGCGCTCGCTCCAAGTGGCATCCAGCCCCTTGCTCTGAATATCACGCATCAAATCCGCATGCGTGCGCTCATTAAAGTTGTAGTAATGACTCAGCTTCTTGAGTTTGTGATAAACCTCCATCGGATTTTCGTCCGTCCAATCAGACAGCATCACTACATAATCACGATGGTAGGAAAAAGGTTCCGGCTCGCGCGGCTCAATCACGATTGGACCATATAGCCCTGTCTGCTCCTGAAAGCCCGAATGACTGTGGTACCAATAAGTTCCATGTTGCTGAACTGGAAACTCGTAGATAAAGCTCTCACCCGGACGGATTCCATTAAAGCCAGTAGAAATCCCAGGAACCCCATCCATCGCACTGGGCAAAATCAATCCATGCCAGTGAATGGAGGAATCTTCCTTGAGTAAATTGGTGACCCGCAAACGCACTTCGTCACCTTCACGCAACCTGAGAATGGGCGCAGGCAACGAACCATTCACCATGGTTGCAAGCCTCGGCGTCCCGGTAAAATTAACAACCTGCTCGGAAATGGCTAAATCAAATTGGGTGCCCCGCAATTCGGACGGCATCGAATTTTGTGCTGCGCTGGCCAATGCACCTCGCGCCAACCCAGAGCCCACAAGCACGCCACCCAATGAGATACCTTGGATAAAACGACGACGCGATAAACCAAACATGCTGGATGCATGGTGATGATTCTTGTAAAACATGAATTCTCCTCATCAACTGCACAGGGCGTGCAGCAATCTCCTCCCATGGCTAGGAAGAAGCCCAAGAGCCCGGCCGGCGGGTCTCACTGCAAATTAAGATCGAGGAGGACGGAAAAGATTTGGCAACTGTGCATCAACAAGCGGCATAGATATGCTTATCCGCACAGTCGAGGAATTAGAGCCCAAAACAAAAGAAGGCGCATCAAAGAAAGCAACAAAACAGGTCGCACAATGTCCCGCCGCATGAGAGCCGTGTGACTGCGAAGTGTCATCGCCGGAACCCGTATGCCCTTGGTGAATCATTACGCCCGAAACAGCCTGAAAAGCTGCCCCATCTAGAGGATCCATGTGCATGTCGCCATGAAGATGCGAGGGCACGGAAGCTGCAGCAGTAACCCCAGAGAGAGGGGCCTCCTGCTGCATGGAAAAGCTCACGCGCACGGGCAGAACGGCCATCAAAACCGCCAGCCACACAATTACACTCTTTTTTTCCAAGTGATTTCACGAGATGTTTTTTAACTCCACAACTGACAAATCGTCAATAGAGCTACGACCATCAACTACGGAAAAGTTCCTAATCCTCTCTAACTCGGCATGAATCAAGCGTTACTCCGCACAGACCACTCTGGCAACTTGAGACAGCACTCCTGTCATAAAAATCGTCTTGCCTGACAAAGGGTTACTGCTACAGTTCACACATGAATCGTGATCTCTCCAGCGATGATGTGCTCCTGCGCTATAGCCGACAAATTCTATTGCCCGAAGTCGGAGCGGAAGGCCAAGAGCGCCTCCAGCACGCCCACGCACTGATTATTGGTCTCGGTGGCCTCGGCTCCCCCGCCGCAATGTACCTAGCAGCAGCCGGGGTCGGCGCCCTAAGTCTGAATGATTTCGATACGGTGGATTTGAGCAACCTGCAGCGCCAGATCGTACACAGCACCGCAGACATCGGTCGCACCAAAGTTGATTCTGCAGCCGCCACACTCCACGCACTCAATCCCGATTGCACGCTCCATACTTTAAATGGCCAACTAGATTCAAATGCACTAGCCGCAGCGATAGCCCGCGCGGATATCGTACTGGATTGCTCCGACAACTTCGTTACGCGCTTCGCCGTCAATGCTGCCTGCGTTGCCTTACGCAAGCCACTGGTAGCCGGCGCTGCAATCCGCATGGAGGGCCAGTTGATGGTATTCCGTGCTGACCTCAATCCAGCCCCCTGTTATCAATGCCTGTTTCCAGAGGGTGCAGAGACGGAGCAAACATGCAGCCGCAATGGTGTACTCGCTCCAATCGTTGGTGTCATTGGCAGCCTACAGGCGGTGGAAGCGCTGAAGATTTTGCTCGGCCTCGGCAATAGCAACGCCAGCCTCCAGATCTACGATGGTCGCCACAATCAATGGCGATCGCTGAATCTCCAAGCAGACCCAAGCTGTAGCTGCTGTCGCAACCACGCCTAACTAAAAAGGTGTACCCGCAAGAATTTATTTGAGAATTATTCTTAATTGATCTAGAGTCCGTGTTCGTACTGTTTTCCGGGAAGTTTGCATGATCGCCCCCGAACTCATCTCTCTTGCTCAACTTAACGTCGGCCTTTCCGCCACGGTGTGCCAACTCCTAGGCGGCAAGGAAACCAATGCACGTCTCCACGCTCTAGGAATTCGTCCTGGCCAACAGGTTCGCGTGATTCGTAGCGCTGCTTTTTCTGGCCCCTTGCAAATTCGTGCTGGTCAAACGGACAGCATTCTACGGCGCAGCGAAGCCCGCAATATCCAAGTCTGCATCAAACCTAGCTCGTCATGAACAAATCTCGTGTTGCGCTGCTGGGCATGCCGAACACCGGCAAGTCCACCTTGTTTAATCGTCTATCGGGAGCGCGCGCACGCGTCGGCAACTGGCCAGGAATTACGGTTGAATTGGAATCCGCACCGGCGCTCATTGGTGCGCGCATGATTGAACTGGTGGACCTGCCCGGTATGCATAACCTGCACGGATTCTCCGAAGACGAACAGGTTGCTCGGCACTTTCTCGAACAACAGGCCGTGCATGCACTCATTGTCGTCCTCAATGCCAGCCAACTGGATCGCCAATTAGGCCTTGTATTGCAACTACAGCGCCTACGATTACCCCTAATGGTTGCGCTCAATATGGCAGATGAGGCCACACAGCGGCAGGTCTTTGTCGATCGCACAGCCTTGGAACAGCGCTTACAAGCGCCTGTTTGTTTGATCAGCGCAAAGTATGGTCAAGGCATGGCCTCACTACTACAAGCACTAGAAAAAATCCTACAACAAAACCCAGAGCCACAAACTGCGGAACAAGATGCACTACAGGAAGACGATCAAATCGAACACGAGAGTGCCGAAATTCTGCAGCAAGTACTGCGCGTCCCAGAAACTGCCCCCGTAACATACAGTGACCATGCAGATCACTGGCTGTTACATCCTTGGCTTGGCCTGCCCGCGTTCTTTCTAATCCTGCTTGGATTATTCCAGATCGTTTATGGCGTCGGCTCACCACTACAGAATCTTTTGGCCGAAGCGCTTGAAATGCTCAAGACACAGTGGCTTGAACCTTCTCTAGTCTCCTTGCCAACAATGCTATCGAGTTTTTTACTCGATGGGCTGTATGACGGCATCGGCACGGTCGCCACTTTCTATCCCATCATCTTAGTGTTCTATCTAGTAATGAGTGCCGTGGAAGACAGCGGCTATCTCTCACGCGCCGCTTTCCTGATGGACACCGTGATGTCCCGCATGGGTCTGGATGGACGTGCCTTTGTCATGCAAATTCTCGGCTTCGGCTGCAATGTACCTGCCATCATAGGTACACGCGTGCTACGCAACCCCGGGCAACGCCGCTTGGCGATGCTGGTGATCCCATTTTCACTATGCTCGGCACGCCTGCAGGTTTTTCTATTCTTCACCACTGCCGTGTTCTCACCCAGCGCCGCACCCTGGGCATTGTTTTCACTCTACCTATTATCCTTTGTTATTGCCTTCGCCTCCGCCTGGATCTGGCGCGGCAAGGCGGGCGAACAAGAACCGCTCGTGATGGAAATGCCCCCCTACCGTCGCCCCACTCTGCGCTATCTACTATTGCGTGCACTACGTGAAGCCGCACAATTCCTGCGCAGCGCCGGCGGCTTCATTGTGATCGGCGTCGCTCTGGTTTGGCTCCTGACACACATGCCCTTCGATGCAACCCCAGCCAGTGCCGAAACATGGGCCGGGCAACTGGCAACGCTAACCAGCCCGTTATTTGAACCGCTAGGCATTAGCGCTCTACTTTCGATTGCACTCTTGTTTGGCTTTGTCGCCAAAGAAATTGTGATTGGCGCGCTGGCGGTGATCTACGGCGCAGGCCCAGAGGAACTGAGCGGCCTGTTGGCACAACAAATGGGCTGGCAAGAAGCATATAGTTTCATGCTATTTACACTGCTCTATACGCCCTGTCTCGCAACGATTGCCGCCATTCGGCATGAAGCGCGCAGCCTCGGATTTGCTGCATTGACCACAACCTGGTCACTACTAGTCGCCTGGACCCTAGCCTTTTCATTCTATCAATTGGCAACACTTTAACGATAATAAAATTCGAGCAACACCACTCAGCCTGGCTTACCGTCAATGCGCGGGCGGATCAGCATCGGGGCATAAACCCAAAGGAAAACGACAAACGCCGCAACCCACAACACCTGCGATAAGCCCATCCACCACAGGTAATGCTGAACATCGAACAAAGGCAAGAAGACTCGCACAATTGCACCCAGCGCCAAAATCGCCAGCATTGGCCCAACAATCTTGGGGGGTTCAAACACATTTCGCCCAGTATGCCCTAGCACCACGCGCGCCATCATGCCCAACCCAATCAAGCCAACACCACCAAAAGCGAAAGCATGCAACACCGCCATCTCCGAACTGCCCAACCAAATTGCTGCAGCCTTCAATGCAAAACCCGCAATCAAAAATAGATAACCAAGCAGCAACGACCACAACAATGGCGCCCGCCAGAGGCCCGGCGTGTACCAACCCTGCACACGCAACAAATGAATGAATACCAGCGCCACCGATAGACCCGCAATCACATCACGGTAATCCGCAAAAAAAACATCCAGTATTGCCCATACTAGGAATAGCGTCATGCTAGCCATATCCAACCACAACCAATTCCGCGCCTTGAAGCTTTCCTTCACGCCATTCTGAATAAAGAACGGCATTACCCGACGTACCATTGCGAACAATAGCCCCAGAACCACATATAAACCACCATAAATTCCCCACTCAATACCCTGCTCTACGCCGCCGAAGACTCCGGCATAAAACAACAGATTGGTCAGCAAAATCAGCAGAAGCTTGGACAACAGTCCTATTTGCTTCCATTGCCTCACGTGAAACACTGGTCGCGAGAACGCCATGATCAGACCAAGCAAAAACAAGGTGTCAAACACTGCCGCAAAAGCAACACTCCACAGCGCGGGAAGCAACAAAGCGAGTCGCGCCAACAACCAACAGAGCGTCAGCACAGCCAATCCCACACCGCGAAAACCAGCAACGCCAGTCCAGTTTGAAACCGCTGTTAATAAGAACCCAGCGATGATCGCCATGGTGAACCCATAAATCATTTCATGCGCATGCCAATGCAGATTGCTCAGCGGGTCATCCAGTAGCGGCAGAGAAAATACAAGCATCCCCATCCACAGCAACACCGAAAAAACAGCAAAAATCGCGGCCGCAAGAAAAAAAGACCGAAAGCCGTATTCAAACAAGGCAAAACCTGAACGTGACCCAGAACGATCTTCAATCTGCAAGAAGATTTGTGCCATTGTTTTACTCCGAAAAAGTTTTAAGTTCTGCGGCCAGATCTTTTATCTAAATTATTTGCGCTACGGCAAAATCAATACGCCCCGCTCAAGCAACTGAATCGCACGCGTAAACATCTCACGCTCTTCAAAGCGAATATGCGCCATCAACAAATCAGCAAAGGCCTGCAACGATGGTATCGCAGGTTCTGCAACTAGGGCGCGCAACGCAGCATGCTCGCGTAGCGCCCGCCCCACCAACACATCCTCGCCCGCTGTACGCAAGGCCGGAAACAGATGCAATTCCTCAGCCTGAAAATGTGGCTCTAATTCCCGCGCAAAAGACCGACAAACCTCCTGCCACATCTGCGCCTGCTCCGACGCATCCTGCAACGCCGCCTGCCGGGCATGCCGCGCCAACACCAAGCCCTGATGATGATCACTCGAAAGATCGCGCAGAAATGGAGGACGTTCGCTCATGAACGATCCATGGTAGCTACTTTGACTTGGGACGGAATGCGACTACCACCTCTGGATGAGTTTCAATATAGGGTCCACCCATAAGCTCAATGCAATAAGGGATAGAAACAAACAATTCGTCTAGGGTTTCTGAAATCGATGAAGGCCTACCCGGGAGATTGACGAGCAAACTGGTTCCACGAATCCCCGCAATTTGCCGCGAAAGAATCGCGGTCGGCACATACTTCAATGAAATTTGACGCATGCGCTCACCGAAACCAGGCAACATACGCTCACACACCGCTTCAGTTGCATCCGGCGTCACATCGCGCGGTGCGGGCCCCGTCCCCCCCGTTGTCACTACCAGCGCACACCCCTCGACATCGCACAGCTCCCGCAAGGTACGCTCGATCTCGACACGCTCATCGGGAATCACCCGCTGCACCATCTCCCACGGAGTCGCCAGGGCGTGCTCGAACCAGTCGCGCAGCGCTGGACCGCCCTGATCTTCGTATACCCCCCTCGAAGCACGATCAGAAACAGTGACTAGTCCAACACGCAAAAACGATTCACACATTCCAAAACTCCCATCATGAAAAACCCTTGAACAGCCTCTCAAAAGCGATCATCCCAACAAAGCCACACTCTTGACCTGCGCATACAAAGATTGCCCCTCATGCAAGCCAAGCTCATATGCTGACTTGCGCGTAATTCGACTCAACAAAGGAATTTCTTCCGCAGTACGAATCCGCACCAGCATCTGTGCCGAACCAGAAGCAACCAATTGTTCAATCCGCACCGGAAAGCTGTTAAGAATACTGGTGCCATGCTGTGCCTGCAGCGTCAGACTGATATCACGCGCAGCAATGCGCAACCGTACCTGCTGACCTATCTGCAGCTTTTCCGCCGCGACTTGCAGTTCACCTCCCGGAAACTGCAACCGCATTAAACCGAATTCGGGATCCGTATGCACAGCGACCGCATCTACCAAAGCTCCCGCCTCGGGGTCATGCGCCAATGCTAGGTCGGTACGTGCAAATGCAGCATGAATCGTGTCCAGCGCTACAACCTCACCCGCCTCCAATAACAACAACTGATCGGCAAGCTGGGCATGTTCATCGCGTGCATGACTGACATACAACATCGGGATCGCTAACTCGTCACGCAGACGCGCCAAAAATGGCAGGATCTCACGTCGACGTGCCGCATCCAGCGCCGACAAGGGTTCATCCAGCAACAACAGTTGTGGACTACTCGCCAATGCCCGAGCCATCGCTACGCGCTGACGTTCCCCACCCGACAGCGTACCCACAGTTCGCGGCAATAAGGCTTGCAAATCGAACAGAGCAATAACGCGATCTAGGTCCATTTGCCGCTGCGCAACAGGAGCCCGCACGTAGCCATAACGAAGATTCCGCTCCACATTCAAATGTGGAAATAAGAAAGCATCCTGAAATACATAACCAATGCGACGCCGATGTGTCGGCACGAATTTCTGGGCGTCCTGCCAAACCGCCTCATTGAAACGAATCACGGCTCCGCGAACGCATTCCAAACCGGCAAGGGCTCGTAACAAAGTTGTTTTTCCGCAACCGGAAGGACCCATAATTCCGGTCACACCGGTTGACGCCAAGGTAGTATCAACGTGCAGCCGAAAGTCACCGCGCTGCAAGCGCAAAGACAGCCGCAGACTCATCCATGCCCCCGCCGACGTTGGCGCGCATATAAAGGCACTAGCAATACCATTGAAAACAACAATAGAGAAAGCGACAAACCATGCGCTTGAGCATACTCAAGGCCTTCGACATGCTCGTAGATCGCAATCGATAGCACCTGAGTTTCACCTGGAATGTTGCCACCAATCATTAGCACCACACCAAACTCACCAAGCGTGTGCGCAAACCCCAGTACCGTGGCAACTAAAAATCCTGTTTTTGCCAAGGGCAAAGCCACACTCCGAAAACAATCGGCAGGCGCAGCCCCCAGTGTCGCGGCAGCATCCAGTGCTCCGCTAGGAATCGTGGAAAAAGCACTTTGCAAAGGTTGCACGACAAATGGCAAAGAATAAACCATGGAACCCAACACCAAGCCGGTGAAGGTAAAAGCTAAGGATGGCCCCCCAAACCACGAGATTGCACTACCAATCGGACCTTCAGGGCCTAACGCGATCAACAAATAAAAGCCCAGCACAGTCGGCGGCAACACCAATGGCAATGCCACCAATGCTTCAATCCATGGTCGCATATGTGACCGAGTCCTTGCCAACCACCATGCCAATGGCGTGCCTAGCAGCAATAGTAAGCCTGTGGTCAACGCCGCAAGCTTAATCGTTAGAACAAAAGCCGACCAATCGGTAGCAGTCAATTTGCTTCCTTCACTCAAACAAAATCAAGGTACGTCATAGCCGTATCGCTCGATGATTTCATGGGCCTCCGAGCTATTAAGATAAGCCATCCATGCACGCGCTGTCGGTGAGTCGCGAAGAATCACCGCCTGCTGCGCAATCGGTTCATACAACCCCTGTGGCACCAACCAACTGGATCCCGCACGCTCCGGCTTGATCTGCATCATTTGTGAGCGCGCGACCAATCCCAAGAGAGCCGCGCCACTCTGCACAAAATGAAATGCCTGACCAATATTTTCACCCATCACAATACGATCCGAATACGCATCCCACAGGTTCATTTTTTGCAAAACATGCTGTGCGGCTAAACCATAGGGCGCGAGCTTAGGATTTGCGATTGCGAGGAATGTCCCTGCGGGCAAATTACGCAGCACATCCCCCTCCGAATCAACTGCTTCAACATCAGCACTCCACAATACCAATGCACCCAAAGCATAAGTCTGACGCGTACCCATAACGGCCCGCCCCTCTTCTTCCAATCGCTTTGGCCTCACCGAGTCCGCTGCTAGCAACACATCAACTGGGAATCCAGTTCTAATCTGCGCGTAATGCTTTCCTGTCGAACCCGATAGCAAAACCAGCGTGTGTCCATGTTTCTGAGAAAACTGGTCCGCCAATTCCTGCGCAGCCTGTTGAAAATTACTCGCGACCGCAATCCTTAACTCATCCGCCATTGCATTAAATGCAAACATCAACCAACACAAAAAGATGACACCTGTTCGCAATGTATTGCTCCTTATGCGAGTCAATATATTCGAATAATTCAGCAAATTAATATTCTCGTAATGTATTTTCTGGCTACCTATAAGGTGGCAAAAACTTTTTACCGACAACTATCCATACGTGGTAGACACTCACTAGAAGATCAAAAGATTGATCCTAATCAAAGTTTAGTCATCAATCTCAGCAGAAATTCGACTCTGTCTTCATTACTGCCACCTCAAAAGAAACTACCTATGAATATCTCTGGAATTCTTGTCGCATCGACACCTGAACACTACGCCGAAGTAACACGAGAACTCAGCGAACTCAACGGCATCGAAGTTCACATCGCGCACGCAGAAACCTGCCGCATCATCATCACCCAAGAAGCCAAGAAAATTGGCGATGAGATCGCCAGCCTTCGTCGCATCAAGGAAATTCCCGGGGTCACGATGGCCGAGATGGTTTATCACTATGTCGGCGAAGACGAAGATCAAACACCGATTCCACGCAGTGCCGCAGAAATGCAAGCCCTCACCGGGATCATGACCAACGCCGTTCCTGAATTCCTCAATCAAACACCTTGATACCTTCTTATATACGCGCAAGCTGCACATACAAAAACACACCCACTGGAGAGAGACAATGAACCAGACGCGCCGCGATTTTGTAAAAACTTCTGCTGCGGTTGCCGCAGCTTGCGCTGCAGGCATCCCTGTCCTGAATAGCGCACACGCTGCCGTTGCTGAAGCAGAAAAGGACTGGCAATGGGATAAGGCCGTTTGTCGCTTCTGCGGGACTGGTTGCGGTATTCAGATCGCCACCCACAATGGTCGCGTAGTGGCCACTAAAGGCGACCCCGATGCACCCGTCAACAAAGGCCTGAACTGCATCAAGGGGTATTTCAACTCCAAGATTATGTATGGGAAAGATCGACTTACGGTCCCACTTCTCCGCATGAAGGACGGCAAATTCCACAAAGAAGGCGACTTCCATCCTGTCAGCTGGGAACAAGCTTTCGATGTCATGGAAGAAAAGTTCCGCGCAGCGTATACCGAGCAAGGTCCCACTGGCGTAGGCATTTTTGCCTCAGGTCAGTACACCATCCCGGAAGGCTACGCCGCGGCAAAACTCATGAAAGGCGGATTCCGCTCCAACAACATTGACCCCAATGCACGCCACTGCATGGCTTCTGCCGTTGTTGGTTTCATTCAAACCTTTGGTATTGATGAGCCGTCAGGCATCTACGATGACATTGAACACGCTAACGACATGGTGTTGTGGGGCTCGAACATGGCAGAGATGCACCCCATTCTCTGGTCGCGCATCACCGATGCTCGACTCGGGAAGAACGATGTAAAGGTCACCACTCTATCCACCTTTGGCCATCAAAGTTCGATGAACTCAGACAGCGAAATCATCTTCGCACCCAATACCGACCTCGCCATTCTCAACTACATTCTGCGCGAGATTATTCATCGTGACGGCATTGACCACGATTTTGTAACCAAACATTGTGCCTTCGCGACTGGCCCTTATGACATCGGCTATGGCCTTCGCAACAACAATAAATACAACCTGAGCAATAAGGAAGACGACACCACGAATCGCGAAAACGAAGTGGTGCTCACCGAGGCCGAAGCTATTGCGCAGCGCCGCACACCGGGCGAGCGTGTCAAACAGACCAATACCAAAGCGCCAGTCAAACACTGGCAGATTGGCCTAGATGATTTTAAAAAGGCGGTAGAACCCTACACCCTCGACTTCGTTGCGCCGCTGGCTAAGGGCGATCCGGATGAAGATCTGGATGCCTTCAAAGCCAAGCTTCAGGCACTGGCCGACATCTATCTCAAAAAGGATAACAAGGTCACCAGCTTCTGGACCATGGGCTTCAACCAACATGTGCGCGGTTCTTGGGTTAACGAGCTAATGTATTCCGTCCACCTTCTGACGGGCAAACAAGCCAAACCAGGCACCGGCGCATTTTCTCTGACAGGGCAACCTTCCGCGTGCGGTACCGCACGTGAAGTCGGCACCTTTGCCCACCGCCTCCCTGCTGACATGGTGGTTGGTAACAAGAAACACCGCGACATGGCTGAGAAACACTGGCATCTACCGGAGAATTGGCTCAATCCAAAAACGGGCAGCCACATCACCAAGCTGCTACGCGATCTAGAAGATGGCTCAGTGAAGTGGGCATGGGTGCAGGTCAACAACCCATTCCATGCATCCGGCAATACCAATCACTGGCTAAAAGCCGCACGCAAACAGGACAACTTTATTGTCTGCTCCGACCCCTATCCTTCGGTCTCCGCCAAGGTTGCGGACCTGATCCTGCCGACGGCAATGATCTACGAGAAATGGGGCATGTACGGAAATGCCGAGCGCCGCACCCAAGCGTGGCGCCAACAAGTCAACCCGCCAGGTCAGGCCATGGGCGATATCTGGCAAACCATGGAATTCGCTAAACGCTTCAAGCTGAAGGATTTCTGGGGCGAACAAAAAGTGGGCGGCCTGAAAGCAGAGGGATTCCCAGATGGCGCCCTGCCCGATGTCAGCACTGCTGCCAAAGGCTTGGGCTATAGCGGCGAAGAGTCCTTGTACGAGGTGTTGTTCGCTACCGCCAACAACAAAAAGTTCGCTTGGCCTGATACTGCTGTTTCCAAAGGACATGCCAATCACGTTGCCGATGCCCTCGGTGATGGCTGGTTCCCGGAAAAGGCATTGTTCGAAGAATATGCTTGGTTTGGCCGCGGCCATGCCCATGACCTCGCACCATTTGATCTCTATTACGCAGACCATATCCGCGGGTTGCGCTGGCCAGTCGTTCAAGACAAAACCACGGGCGAATGGAAAGAAACCCTGTGGCGCTTCAACGGAAAATATGACCCCTATGTACCTGCCGGCAAAGATTTCTCTTTCTACGGCAAAGCGCTCAAGGCAATTCCTTTTGGCGATCTCGACAAGATCACCGATAAGAATAAAACCAACATTGGCGATAAAGCCAAGATTTTCTTCCGTCCGTATGCGGCGCCAGCCGAATCTCCCAACGCAGAATACGATCTATGGCTATCCACGGGCCGTGTGATCGAGCATTGGCATACCGGGACCATGACCCGTCGCGTACCCGAACTACACAAGGCCATGCCAACAGCACTGCTGTACATGCACCCGGACGATGCCAACAAACGCGACCTCGCGCATGGTGATTTGGCGGTAATCGAATCGCGCCGCGGCAAGGTCAAGGCGGTGGTTGATACCAAAACTCGAAATCGCATGCCGCGCGGCTACACCTTCGTACCCTTCTTCGATGAAACCGTGTTGATCAACAAGGTCACACTGGATGCCACCTGTCCAATGTCCAAAGAACAGGATTTTAAGAAGTGTGCGATCAAGGTATACAAGGCCTAAGCCGGCTAGGCTAAACACTGTGTCTCTACACAACAAGTGTGGAGACACAGCAGAGCAAGCTCATGGCACGCACCGACGAATCCCGTCGTTCCTTTTTGCTGCGCATTGCACAAGGTGGCGCACTGGCCGCCTGTGCCGGCGTGGCATGGCTGGACGTGCTGCATAACAATGCACATGCGTCGCCTTATGCATTACGCCCGCCTGGCGCACTGAAAGAAGACGATTTCCTCAACGCCTGCATCAAATGCGGGCAATGTGTCGTCGCCTGCCGGCAGGCGACAGAGCGTAAGCCGGCCGCAGATGATCCTGCACAAGACACCCTACGTCTTGCTGCTGTAGGCGACCCAATTCCAATTGGCACCCCCTATTTCAGCCCACGCGCACAACCCTGTTACATGTGCGAGTCGATTCCTTGCGTCAAGGCCTGTCCGACCGGCGCACTGAATCCGGCCCTAGAAAACATTACCCAAGCCGACATGGGGTTGGCAGCACTCATTGATCAGGAAAATTGCCTATCGTGGCGCGGTCTGCGTTGTGAAATCTGCTATCGCGTCTGCCCAGTACAAGACAAAGCCATCACCGTCGAACCACACCCGCGCAAGCTCAGCAAACATGCCGTGTTCGTTCCCACGGTACATAGTGAAGACTGCACCGGTTGTGGCATGTGCGAAAAAGGATGCCCGCTACCCGAACCAACCATTCGGGTTCTACCTCGCACGCTGGCACAAGGAAAGCTGGGTGAACACTACCGCTTTGGCTGGCTAGAGAAACAGGGTATTACCCAGAATTTCCGTCCGAGTGAAACTCGCCCTGAGCTCAACAACCTAGATCAGGTTATGGATAGCCTTGGCAGCGGCAATCTGTTTGATCCATAGGCCGCACGATGCATTTCTCATCCGATCAAGCAAACACAGCCCGCACTTGGAACGGCAAGCCAGTACGGCATTGCGAGATTCCCGCATCTTGGAGTGGAAAACTGCGCATCTGGCGCTACATCGTGCTGCGCCGACTCACTCAACTACTTGCCTTGCTTCTATTCCTTGGCAGCTTCCATTGGGGCTGGAGCGCACTCGGCGCACCACTATTACAAGGTAACTACAGCGCATCAGAACTTCTGGGGCGGATTCCACTGGCCGACCCATTCGCAGTTCTACAGCAGCTGGTTGCCGGACATATGCTGGCCACCGAGGTGCTCCTTGGCGCCGCGATGATCTTACTGTTCTACATCTTCGTCGGTGGGCGTGTGTGGTGCGCTTGGTTCTGCCCCATCAATCCGATCACCGATTTCGCTGCGTGGTTACGTGCACGCCTAGGCATCCGTGACAGCTTTCAAATTTCTCGCCGCGTGCGCTACTGGGTACTCGGCCTAAGCGTGGTCCTCTCTCTGCTCACCGGCGTAGCGGCATTCGAATGGGTCAGCCCAATCAGCATGCTGCACCGAGAAGTCATCTTTGGTCTCGGCATGGGCTGGATCATGCTGATCGGCGTGTTTTTGTTTGATCTCTTGGTAATTCGCCATGGCTGGTGCGGCCATCTCTGCCCCCTAGGTGCGTTCTACGCACTAGCCGGACGCATTGCTCCACTGCGCGTGCGCTTTGATGCAAACGCATGCACTCGCTGCGGTGACTGTGCCCGCATCTGCCCCGAACCCCAAGTATTGAACTTTGCACACATGGAGCGCAACGGCGGCATGGTTGCCGCAGGCGAGTGCAGCAACTGTGGTCGCTGCACTCCTGTTTGTCCGGAAAATTGCCTTTATTTCGATTGGCGCTGGAGCGTAGTCCGCGCCACAAAAACCACCCACCACTGACGACTAGAGGAGCCTGTTATGAAACCTCATCAACTTCTAAAAATTAGCCTTGTTTGTGCCGCTGGACTGTGGACGAATCTCGCCCTCAGTGATGCAACCAGCGCAGATTCCTTAGGCCTACAAAAAGGTAGCGTGTTTGATATTGCCATACCAATACCACCCGCATTCCCAGAACAAGGCCCAGGCCAAAACGACTTCCTCGGAGCCGCACATAGCGGTGAACCACCGCAAATTCCACACAGTGTTGACCAGTTCCTACCAATCCGAATGGGCACTAATCGCTGCGTCGGCTGCCACGACAAACCAATGCTGATTGGCAAGGTGCGCGGTCGTAAGGGTATCGCCACGCCAGCACCGGCTAGCCATTACATGGACTGGCGCCATGGCGCAACCGAAGCTAGTAGACAGCTACAAGGATCTCGTTACCTTTGCGTGCAGTGTCATCGCCCGCAAGCGAACGCGCCGGCACTGGTCGACAATACATTTGCCAACTAATCTGTTGCTCGGGCATGCAAGCGCTGCTGGTCTTCCGGGCTATTTAGGTTTTCAAACTGCGGGGCCCATTCTGCAGGGAAGACAACCAATCGTGGTTTCTGCGCCAGCACAAAATTGGCCCAACGTCGCCGCCCGGCCCGGATGTGTTGCGGAATCTGCATACATGCTGCACGCGGCAAGAGGGCTAACGCCGGCTGAGTTTGATCTTCACTCTGTGCCACCACCGAATGCAGACTACCGTCTGCATGACGTGCAGCATGCAGC
Organism: uncultured Piscirickettsiaceae bacterium; assembly: GCA_964654355.1. Classification (GTDB taxonomy): domain Bacteria; phylum Pseudomonadota; class Gammaproteobacteria; genus CAZZIQ01. Next base: position 27,312 of record CAZZIQ010000006.1, on the reverse strand, counting down.
AAGCGCGCAAATACAGTCGCCCGCAACAAAGGCATGTCGCAAGGCGCGGTCAGCAACCAATCTGCTTGCGACTGCTCTGCAACTGCATGCAACCCAGACAACGGACCCGAGAAGTTCGGCAACGCATCGGCAACTACCGCATCTGCGTAAGCCGCATAGCTTTCCATGTTGCGGTTAGCACTAATCCAGAGGCTGTTGACATACGGACGCATGACCTGCGCCACCCAAGCCACCATCGGCTGTCCACGCCAGTCGAGCAAGCCCTTGTCTTCCCCGCCCATGCGCCGACCACGCCCACCCGCCAAAACGACACCATCAATACGGTTAATCATGGTGCTGCCGCATCCGCATGTAGCAGAGTTATGGCTTGCGCAGGACAAGCGGCGACACAAGCACCACACCCCGTGCAAACCTCGCTTTGGATGTGCATTTGCGGAATCCCGCCACGCCCCGGAACCAATGTGAAATGAATTGCGGCAACCACGCAAACATCGCCACAACTGCGGCACGCCACTTGTTTATGCAACAGACAAGCAGCACTCACTTGCGGCCACAGTCGCCAAGGCACGCGCTCCTCACTTTGTGCATTGATGCCTTGGACATCGGTTTTGCGCAAGGCGCGCGTCTCACAGACGGCAACGCAATCTCCACAAAAACTGCAATGGGCCGCACTAAAGTTCGCTTCTGGAAATCCGCCCTCGCCACGCACAAGCAGATGATCGGAACAGGTACGAATACATGCATCACAACGCGAGCACAGCTGCAAAAAATCAAATTCCTCCAGCGCCCAAGGCGGGCGTACCGGCCTGCGCTCCGACCGTTGTCGCACCCGACCGCGCAACAGGCCCACACGTGCAGGGTTCAATGGCGGGTTCAACAAGGTTTTGATGCGATGAAACATGGATCTGCCTTTATTCTCAGGGCGATCCTACCCTACCGCGCCGCAAAAAATTACCTCTACCACCAACGGGTTAATCCTGCTGCGTCATTTCACGAATGGGTGAAATTGCTTCCAATCACCTCATCAGGCGAAGTCACGATGACTTTAGCTTTTGCAGCACCAAGACCCACGAGCCATGCGTAACGAAAATTTGACTCTATCCGACACGCTACGGGATTCCTTCGGACGTCCGATTGAATACCTGCGCCTATCGGTAACGGATCGTTGTGATCTTCGTTGCAGCTACTGCATGCCCAAAGGCTTTTCTGACTACGAAGAACCAGAAGATTGGTTGACTCCAGCTGAAACCCTACGCGTGGTGCGTGTCTTTACCGAACTGGGTGTTAAGCGAGTCCGTCTTACGGGTGGTGAGCCGCTCACACGACGCACTCTAACCGGATTGGCGCAAACACTCGGCACCCTTCCCGGACTGCAAGATCTTTCCCTATCCACCAATGCCACACGCCTTGCGCAGCACGCACAATCTCTGTTTGCCGCAGGCATCCGCCGCATTAATGTCAGCCTCGACAGCCTACGGCCAGAACGCTTCCGCGAGATCACTGGCGGCGGCAAGATCGACAAGGTGTTTGCTGGGCTCATGACGGCCAAAGCAACGGGTTTTGCTCCCATTAAGATCAATATGGTGGCCATGCGCGGGGTGAACGATGATGAGTTCAGCGACATGGTGGACTTCTGCATCGAACATGGCTTCACCCTGCGCTTCATTGAAACCATGCCCGTCGGCGATACTGGTGATCAGGTCATGCGCGATCATTTCCTCAACCTCGCCGAGGTGCGCTCGCAACTGGAGAAACGCTTTGATCTGATTCCCAGCCTGATGCCGGGCGGCGGCCCCGCGCGTTACTTCAAGGTGCGCGGTACCGACCTCCACTTCGGCTTTATCACACCGCTCTCACAGCACTTCTGCGACACTTGCAATCGCGTGCGCTTATCGGTGGACGGCACGCTCTATCTCTGTTTGGGGCAAGAGGACAAGGTGGAACTACGCCCTATGTTACGAGCAGGTGCAACCGACCATGAACTGCGCGAAACCATCATTGCAGCCATTGCGCACAAACCCGAACGCCATGAATTCAACAGTGGTGGCACTCAAGTCGTACGCTTCATGAACATGACTGGCGGCTAAGGTTAAGCTTGGGCTCCACATACATATGCGGCATGATTGCGTATTCATGAACCGCAGCGAGTTAATGCCATGTCCAAATGTGTCGCGACTGAATTCATCCCTACGCGCATTGCCGTCCTCACCCTCAGCAGCAAACGCACACTAGCAACTGACACAGCTGGCGAGCTATTAGTTGAACGCATCCACGCCGCTGGACACGAGCTCGCTGCACGCCAGATTCTGCCTGAAAACATCTATCAGATCCGTGCACTACTGTCGCAGTGGATCGTTGATCCCACAATCACCACCATCCTGACCAATGGCGGCACGGGCATTACTCAAAAAGATGTGCTGCCCGAGGCCATTCAGCCGTTATTCGACAAATCCATCGAGGGCTTTGGTGAATTATTTCGCCAACTTTCGTACGCCGATATTGGCACCTCAACGATCCAGTCGCGTGCTATTGCAGGCGTTGCCAATGGCACCATACTGTTCTGCATGCCTGGATCCCCCAAAGCCTGTACGCTGGCTTGGGATGAAATCATTACCAAACAGCTCGACAGCCGTAACGGTCCTTGTAACCTGATCGGCGTCCTACCCGAACTTTGAAGCACACCATGGATGCAAGCACAAACAAACTCAGCGGACTGCTCAGCGCCGAAGAAGCGACGGCCACGTTACTCGCTCTGGCACGCCCACCCCAACAAAGTAAACGCATCCGCACTGAAAACGCCTTGGGCCGCGTGCTTGCGCAACCTGCCATCTCCACAATTAATGTTCCCAGCTTCGATAACAGCGCGATGGATGGCTATGCCGTGCGTACTCAAGACGTGCAAAGCAACACCACACTACCGATCAGCCAGCGTATCCCAGCCGGAACTCATCCCGCACCACTACAACCAGGAACGGCAGCTCGCATCTTTACCGGTGCGCCTATTCCCGCTGGCGCCGATGCCGTGGTTATGCAAGAACACTGCGAACTCATCAAAGACTCCATTCTCGTTCAACGCATCACCCAACCCGGCGATCACATCCGCCGCCAGGGCGATGACATTCGTTACGGCGCTCAAGCGCTGGGTCATGGCCTGCGTCTGACCCCACAAGCTTTGGGCATGGCCGCCTCCGTAGGGCTAGCCGAGCTTGAGGTGTTCCCACGTCTGCGCGTAGCCTTATTCACCACCGGCGATGAACTGGTTGCACCAGGTACCCCCCTACAGCCCGGTCAGATCTACAACTCCAACCGGGCGACGCTATATGGCCTACTGCAACAACTCGGCTGCGAGATCATCGATCTAGGCCAAGTAGAAGACACCTTGTCCGCAACACAAAACGCACTGCGTGAAGCTTCGGCGTGTGCAGATGTCATTCTGACCAGCGGTGGCGTCTCCGTCGGCGAAGAAGATCATGTCAAAGAAGCTGTGCAATCCCTCGGCCAACTTGATTTATGGCGCATTGCCATCAAGCCAGGGAAACCACTGGCCTTTGGCCGGGTTGCGAATGCGGACTTTATCGGCTTGCCTGGGAACCCGGTGTCAGCCTTTGTTACCTTCCTTCTGTTCGCGCGCCCCTTCTTGCTTAAGCGCATGGGCGTAGAAAAAACCTCCCTATTTCCGACCCCGCTCAAAGTGCAAGCTGGGTTCGCTCACAGCAAGTCCGGCACACGACGTGAATACTTCCGCGTCCGCATCGAACAAGACCATGGTGAACTGCGTGCAACGCCCTATAACAGTCAGTCTTCCGGCGTTCTCAGCTCCTGCGTCTGGGCAGAAGGCCTCGCAGTAGTCCCCCAAGGCATCACCTTCGAAAAAGGAAAGCTCCTCGATTACCTCCCGTTTTCGGAATTAATGGCATGAGCAAACTTTCGCATCTGGATGAACGTGGGCAAGCACGCATGGTCGACGTTGGCGACAAAGCCGTTAGCGTGCGAGAGGCGCGTGCCACTGGACGCATTTGTATGCAATCTGCAACATTGCAACTGATTCAAGAAGGCGGCATTGCCAAGGGTGATGTGATTTCCACAGCGCGCATCGCTGGCATCATGGCGGCAAAGAAAACCTCCGACCTTATCCCCATGTGTCACCCACTCAACCTTGCGGGTGTGAAAGTAGAAATCATCGCAGACCCCGAAAACACCTGTATAGAAATTGAAGCAAGCTGCCGTCTCAGTGGCCAAACGGGAGTAGAAATGGAAGCACTTACCGCGGTCTCGGTTGCAGCGCTGACCATCTACGATATGTGCAAAGCTGTCGATCGCAGCATGCAGATTCAAGGCATTCGCCTGCTTGAGAAGAAAGGCGGCAAGAGCGGTCATTGGCAAGCGGATGAGGTATCTGCATGAAGCTCAAGCTACTGTATTTCGCTAGTCTCGCGGAAGATCTCGGCCGCCAAGAAGAAACGTTAGAGATCCACAACGCTGCTCAGCTATCCGATCTACGTCAGCACCTCGCCCAGCGCGGCGAGAACTGGGCAACCCACATCCTCAATGCACAACGCACCTTAGCGGCTGTGAACCAAACCATGGCGCGTGATGATGCCGAGCTACACGATGGTGACGAGATAGCCTTCTTCCCACCCGTTTCTGGGGGCTAGGCACAGTGGCCGACAGCATTCGCATCCAAACCGAAGCCTTCTCGATTGAAGTAGAAAGTGGCGCACTGAGCGCGGGGCACACCAATATCGGCGCAATTGCCAGCTTCGTTGGACTGGTGCGTGATTTTGGCGATCAGAGCGGAATCGAAGCGATCGAGTTACAGCACTACCCCGGCATGACCGAGAAAGCGCTCCAGCAGATTTGCACTGAAGCACATCAACGCTGGAAGCTGAACGGCATTCGGATCGTACATCGAGTTGGGCGCCTACTGCCTGCAGACCCTATCGTCTTGGTCGTAACAGCCAGCGCACATCGCAATGATGCCTTTGCCGCCTGCATGTTTCTGATGGACTATCTGAAAACACGCGCTCCGCTATGGAAGAAAGAAATCACGGCAAATGGCGGCCATTGGGTGGCTGCCAAGGATTCGGATGCCGAAGCCTCTCTGCGCTGGCAGGAGGCCAGCACTCCTCTTTAGGGAAGCTTGTTATGTTTTCTGTTCCCCTCCCCACGGTTCTACGTTTTGAACATGTATCAAGAATTCTGACGCGCCCGCTTCGACTCCTGCCCTGCCCTGTCCATGCCAGCGTACTCGCCCGTGTGCTAAACCACGTGTTTGCCCCTGAGCTGCAACGCGGAGAGCTGAACTTTCTGCAACAGCGCAGCTTTCATTTACAGGTATCCGATCTGGGCCTGAACTACTACCTGACCCTACAACAAGGTCGCCTGCGCAGTGCCTGTGCGCGCAGTCAAGCAGATCTCAGTATTTCCGGAGAGCTCTCTGACCTACTCCGACTCGCCAGTCGCGAGGAGGATGCCGATACCCTCTTTTTCCACCGGCGCCTACGCCTAAGTGGCAATACCGAACTGGGCTTAGAGCTGAAAAACTTCTTGGATGCAGTGGATCTCTCGGCCCGCCTAGGTCCATTGGAATGGATCCTGCAACGCCTTAGCGCACTTCAACGCAAGGAATAGAACACATGACCCAGCCGCAACCGCAGACCGCCCTGATAGCCAGCCCGTTTGATCCCGACAATGAAGCGCTCTATTCGCGCTGGCGTGATCAGAAGCTTGCAGACTACCCCCAATCCATCGGCGATCTGCTGGTCGAGGTCAACGATCCGCGTCACCTGAGCGATTCCGAACATGCGGCCCTGTTGGCCCGCTGCCGCAAAACCAATATGGCGTTATACGCCAGCAAAACCGGCACGGACCCGGACCCAGAGATTCCACTGGCCATGGGTCGCCGCTTTGGCCTGCATGGATTGAACAAGAATTGGCTAGCCGATGAGAACGGACTCACCTCTCTCACCGTGCGCAACGAAGGCGTTCGTCAGGGCTACATCCCTTATACCAACCGCGCCATCAACTGGCATACCGATGGTTACTACAACACAGCGTCTCAGCAGATCCATGCATTGAATTTGCATGTTGTGCAGCAAGCCGCCAGCGGTGGTGAAAACCAACTCATGGATCACGAGATCGCCTACATCCTGCTGCGCGAAAACAACCCTGATTACATCCGTGCCCTGATGCAGCCCACAGCCATGACCATCCCCGCACGCATTGATGAAGGCGGCACGATTGCACGCCAAGAAGAGCCGGGGCCAGTCTTCTCCATTCAGCCCTCGGGCGACCTGCACATGCGCTACACCATTCGTATCAACAATGTCATGTGGGCCAATGACCCACTCAGCCGTGCAGCGTTGAATTTCTTGCAAGAGATCCTGAACAATCCCTCACCCTACATCTACCGTGGCCGTTTGGAATCGGGGATGGGGCTGGTCAGCAACAATGTGCTGCATGATCGTGCCGCCTTTACGGATGATGCAACGCACAAGCGCCATTACTATCGCGCACGCTACTTCGATCGCATGTCCGGCACCTCAATCACAGATAGTTTCCAGTTATAGTCACGGCAATTTTCGAGGATGACGACCCTCTTCGTGCAAAGATCAGAGCATGTCCGAAATCACGCTCCTAAGTAAAATATAACTAGCGACTAATAGCAAAAAGCCACCAAAGCCTTTTTTCAACAACGCAGCAGGCAGACGCTGGCCAAGATGACTACCAATCACGCTGCCCACAATCGCAATGGCCGTAAAACTTGCCATTAATCCATAATCAATCGCCACCGCTCCGGCATAACCCGCAAACCCCGCAAAAGACTTAAGCGCGACGATACTGAGCGAAGTACCTACAGCATGTTTCATAGGAAGACGCGACAGTAATACCAGCGCCGGCACGATTAAAAAACCACCGCCAACCCCAACCACACCTGTCAGCACGCCCACGCCAATTCCATGCAATGCGACGTGGCTGTAATTCCCCTTACAGTTAGCCTCAATACAGTCCTCATCCGCTTCGTCGCATTCCGTGGAATTCTGCTTCCCTGGGCGAAGCATTTTCCAGGCTGCCGCGTACATGACCAATGCAAACGCCGCAAGCTGAATCACAATCGGCGTTACCACCCCCAACAATGCACCCGCATACGTACCAAAAACACCGAATACACCAAACACCGCAGTAATCTTGAGGTTCACATACCCCCGCCGCCAATGTTGTAGAGCTGTGATCGTGGCGGCAATCGCAACAATTCCAAGACTCATGGCGATCGCTGATTTCGGTTCGACGCCCAACAAATACAGCAGCGCCGGAGTGGTCACGATCGAGCCGCCACTACCAAACACACCCAAAAGCAAGCCAGTCATCAGGCCTGCAATCAAAACGGCCAGAGACATATAGCCACCCCTTACAAAACCAATGAAACTTAAGTCAAATCGTCATGCACTGCTGCATCCCCGCCTCGCCATACCAATAGCCATTGCAGGATCCGATCGGCATGAGCGCCTCCAGCTGCGCACTGCCTTGAGCAACATCCAGATCGCCACGCAGGCATTGTGCAAACAAATCAATCACACGCTCAGTGTGCTGGGATTGCGGACTGATCCGTAGGACATCCACCTGCATGGCGCGCAGCGCATCCAACACGGGCAACAAATTCTGAGTTTGCGCAGACTGAGTTTGAATGCCATTCAGGACCAGAAAGGGCTGCCCTTCTTGCGTCTCCATTAGCAGGCCATCCGGGTCATCCAAGCAGCGATACTGACAATCATCTTTGGGCAGATTGTGCGCTCGCGCGGTATAACATCGCGCAGCATAAGCCAGCGGAAAACGGCCATAAGCGAAGATCTCCGTTTCCACACTAGGCGGGCGCCATTCCTGCATATCGCGCAGCGCCTCTGCAGATAATTCAATGGGTGCAACCCAGCGCGTCATTCCCTCGTCTGACAGAACAGATAAGCTGTGTTCGTTATAAAGATTAATACTGTGGCCACTAACAAAAGCGCGGCCGCGTAATAGACTGACGGCGGCCATGTCATTCGCCTCAACTGCGTAGTCGTGCTGACCACAAATCCGCCGCAGGCGCTTGAGTTCGGACTCTGCTTCCAATAACGCCAAAGTGGACAACACCACCTCTTTCCCCGCACGGCGCAAGTCGTCCGCAATCTCTAACCAATCCTCATGTCGTAGCTCATGACGGCGCGAACAAACCATTTCGCCGAGATAAATAATATCCACCGCGCTCTTGGCGATCTTTTGATAAAAATCGATCACCTGCGCTTTAGGCCAGTAATACAGAATAGGCCCCAAAGAAAGGCGCATCGCATGGGTCATGATCAACCAATCCCCATCATTGCCATGAACGGTGATAAGCACCCAGCGTAGTCTGTGCACCCTCGGATAATTTGCCAAGCTCCTGCAGCCAGCTTGCTTCCATCTGGTAATGCCGTGGGTCCTGCTGGCAGCGATCCAAGGCCGCGCGCCACACGCGCGTCACCTGCGCAACATAAGCAGGACTGCGTTGTCGTCCTTCAATCTTGATTGCAGCAACACCTGCCGCTTGCAACTGCGGCAGAATCTCCAACGTATTCAAACTAGTAGGTTCTTCAATGGCGTGATAGATCTTGCCCGCAACACGGAAACGGCCCTTACACAGAGTGGGATAGCCTGCCTGTTCACCTGCACCCACCTGCTCAATCAATACGCCGCCTAAGCGGGTCTGCTGCCCACCATTGGCTGTGTCGATCCATTCCACATGACTAGCCGGCGAACAGGCACCGTAAGTATTGGGTGAGCGCCCGGTGACATAGGACGACAGGATGCAACGACCCTCAACCATGACACAGAGACTACCGAAACCAAACACCTCGATTTCAACCGGACTGTTTTCCACCACATGCCGTACTTGGCTCAGCGAGAGCACTCGCGGCAACACCGCACGCCGCACGCCAAATCTCTCCGCATAAAAATGCAAAGCCTCATAGCTCGTAACGGATCCCTGCACCGACAAATGCAAAGGCAGCTCAGGGTAGTACGCACTGGTGTAATCGAGCACACCTAAATCCGCAGCAATCAATGCATCCACGCCCAAAGATGCGGCCTGATCCACCGCCTCCTGCCAACGCGCCCAAATCGCCGGCTGCGGATAGGTATTCAAGGCTAGTAACACACGTGCGCCACGCGCATGAGCGTAATGCAAGCCTTCCTGCATATGCTCCGGAGTGAAATTCAGTCCAGGGAAATTACGCGCATTAGTCTCGGACCGAAAGCCAACATACACCGCGTTTGCACCATGATCGACCGCAGTCTTGAGTGCCTGAAGATTCCCCGCTGGGCAAACCAGTTCCATGCTCAATTACCGTTTGCCTCTACATTCATTTTTACGCTGGACCCCTGAAACCCTCGACGCCGAAGCAAGGCTGATTCAATCCCATTCAGCACTACCCACTTCTTTTCACACCAAGCTGGTGCCAATAGCAATTTGGCCGATGCAGTACCAGTCAGACGGTGATAAATCACCTCGGGTGGCGTGCGTTCCACCATTTCAGCCACCAGCTCGATGTAATCTCTCATAACCAACGGGCGATAATCACCAACACGCCATTCATTCGCCAGTTGAGTACCACGCACCACATGCAGGGGATGCAGTTTCAAGCCTTCGGTGCCCAGCTCCAATACTCGCTCCAGACTCATCAGCATCTGCGCACGGTCTTCTCCCGGAAGCCCCAGAATCAGGTGTGTGCATACAGGAATACCGCGTGCGCGTGCGGCGATCATGGTCGCGCGATACTCCGCAAATCCATGCCCACGATTCACCCGTCGCAAACTTTCATCAAAGGCGGACTGCAACCCAAGCTCCAACCAGATCTCATGCCCTTGCACCCGGTAACTGGCCAACAGATCCAGCACCTCAGGCGCCACACAATCTGGTCGTGTACCAATTGCCAGGCCAATAATATCCGGTTCGTTTAAAGCCTCATCGTAGAGTGACTTCAGTCTGCAGAAATCACCATAGGTGTTGGTATAGGCCTGAAAGTAGGCAAGATAGCGTTGCGCGCCGGTGCGTTTCCGAACCACTTGGCGTCCTGCCTCAATCTGTTCCGCAACAGAAATCGGCTTTCGGCCCCCAGGATTGAACGAAACGTTATTACAAAAAGTGCAACCACCTCGCCCCTTGTTGCCATCACGATTCGGACAGGTGAAGCCGGCATGGATCGCCAGTTTATGGACGCGCTCGCCATAACGCCCAAGCAGGTATTGACCGAAGGTGTGCACCCGCTCCGTCAAGGCCACAATAACAAACCGCAACTTGGACTATGGTTTGTGTGGCCTTGCCACCTGATCCTTGCGCCTTAGTGTTCGCCCTTGGTTTTACGGATTCCCGCCAGTCGATTACCTTGCTTCTGTGGACCGCCACGCGGAAACAAATCATGCAGATGACGATTAGTACCACGCTCCGGCCCCCAAGCTGTAGCAAAATGCTTGATCATCTTGCGCACTTCCATCTGCACTGCGTGTTCATGGTAATAGGCTCGCAAGAGACGAATCACATCCCAGTGTTCATCCGTCAGTTCGAGGTCTTCTTTCGCAGCCTGCGCCTTGGCAAAACCTTCTGACCACGCGTCCATGTCCTGAATGTAGCCCTCTTGGTCGGTAGCAACTTCAACGCCATCGACTAGGACATGCTCAATCCGGATCGCAAATGGATTTGTACTCATGCTCATGGAAGATTCCTGTCCAATGTTCATTACACAACTCAGTTGGTGCGCACGCATTTGACACGCACAATCTGATACGCACGCCCCAGATAGGTCACCGGAACACTCCAGACATGCACCAAACGTGTGAACGGGAACACTAGGAAAATGGTCATACCAAAGAACATGTGGATCTTATAGGCGAGAGATACATCACGAATCAAATCTGCATTCACACTCAGTGTGGCGATGCTTTTCACATAGTCCGCCAATACCAGCATGGTCGAAACATCCGCAGAGGCGGCATGATGTAAAGAAGTTGGGATGGTGCCCAACCCAAGGCCCGCAGTTACCAGCAGCCAGAAGATAATGAAATTGTCGCGTGCACGACTAATTGCCTTAACACGCTTATTGGTATAGCGACGGTGCAATAGCAAAGCCGCACCCAACAATGCCATACCGCCAAACAGCATACCTGCATAGATTGCCAAATACTGGTGCTGCAGGTCAGTCGCAACCACTTGCCACCAGCTGTGTGGCAATAACATACCGGCCGCATGACCAAAAAAGATCCCAAGTATCCCCACATGGAACACATTACTGGCAAGGCGCATGCCTTTATTGCCAAGCAACTGACTAGAATCCGCTTTCCACGTGTATTGCTCACGGTCGAAACGGATCCAACTTCCTAGCAGGAATATGGTGCCTGCAATATAGGGATAAACACCAAAAATGAAATCATGGAGTGACATGTTGAGCTCCTTTAAGCTGCCTTGAGCAAACGACCGCGCTGTTCAACCAAACGTACGAGCTTGGCGTAGGGGGTTCCTGCCTTTTCCAGATTGGCCGCCAAGATATCGAGGATCTTGCCCATATCCGCAAGGAAGAAGCGGCTTTCTGCCTCACCCAAGGTCGAAACATATTCCAACAACAACGGCAGGTAATCGGGGATTTCGCCCTTGTTTACCTCAAGCCCATTCGCCTTGAAATGTTCCGTCAGATCAATCAAGGCCGGACCGCGATCGCGACTATCGCCATGGATATGATGGGTGATATGCAGATCATGCTCTGGCGTCATATCAAAGGTCTGAACATAGGCCTGCTGCAATCCAGTCAAGTCATGCAACTGCATCCAGCTCATCACTTCCTGCATCACTGCATACTCTTCTGGACGCACATCTTCATCCTCAGAAATCATCACCGCGATTTCCGACATGTGCTCCAACAACTCTGCCGTTGGATAGTCTAATAAACGCGCCAATGCGGTATACAACTTCATGAGCGACCTCCCGACTTATTCAGCGTAGGCGGCGCAACAATGACCGTTGGCGTATGGGTCGCTTTGCGTGGAACCGGGAACAAGGTTACTCCACGACCCGAATCAGAACCGTGTGAGCTGATATTGCCTGGTGCAAAACCGTTCTGTCCCTGGAAGGCATAGGGATCGTCCTGGCGCAGCTCTTCATGCGAAGTCGGAATTACAAAGCGGTCTTCGTAATTGGCTATGCCCAGATATCGATACATCTGCTCGGCTTGCTCAACAGAGAGCCCAACCTTGGATAAAAGTTCAGCACCATCCTTGCCTTCCACCTCTTTCATGCGGCGGTGACTACGCATCGCTAAAAGCCTGCGCATAGCATCAACAATTGGCTTTTCATCGCCGGCAGTCAGCATATTGGCTAAATAGCGCGCCGGAGTGCGTAGCGCATCCACGGTCGGAATCACTCCATCTACTTCAGTAGGAAGATTTCCCTGATCAATTTGACCCTGCACCGGCGACAATGGCGGGACATACCACATGCTTGGCAGCGTGCGGTATTCCGGATGCAATGGGAACGCAATCTTCCACTCCACAGACATCTTGTAGACTGGCGAATTCTGCGCTGCATCAATCCACGACTGCGGTACACCATCCGCTAAGGCCTGACGCACAACCTCTGGATCATTCGGATCTAGGAAGGTATTCAGATGCTCTTGATAGAGATTCTTTTCATTGCTAGTACTCGCCGCATCACTAATTCGATCTGCGTCATACAACATAACCCCCATGTAACGAATTCGACCCACGCAAGACTCGGCACAGGCCGTCGGCATTCCTGACTCCAGACGTGGATAACAAAGGATGCACTTCTCGGATTTACCGGATTCCCAGTTGTAGTAGATCTTCTTGTACGGGCAAGCACTGACGCACATACGCCAACCACGGCAGCGATCTTGGTCGATCAGCACCACACCATCTTCCTCGCGTTTGTACAACGCACCCGATGGGCAGCTAGCCACACAGGCCGGATTCAGGCAGTGGTTACACAGGCGCGGCAGATACATGTGGAAGGTATTCGCAAATTCGGAATACATCTGCTTCTGCACGCCCTCGAAGTTGACATCGCGGGAACGGCTTTCGAACTCACCCGCAAGGTCGTCTTCCCAGTTCGGCCCCCAAGTGATTTTGTCCATGGTTTCGCCCGTAATCTGCGAAATTGGACGTGCCGTCGGCGTTGCTTCGGATAGCGGCTTGTTTTGCAACTTGGGGTAGTCGTAATCGAACGGCTCGTAATAGTCATCAATCTCTGGCATGTCCGGATTGGCAAAGATATTCAGCAATTTGCTGACACGACCGCCGGCACGCAGTTCTAGCTTGCCGTTCTTGTTGACCCAGCCACCGCGCCACTTGTTCTGGTCTTCCCACATCTTCGGATAACCAATGCCCGGCTTGGACTCAACATTGTTGAACCAGGCGTATTCCACGCCCTTGCGGTTGGTCCAGATGTTTTTGCAGGTCACTGAACAGGTGTGGCAACCAATGCACTTGTCCAGGTTCAACACCATCGCGATTTGCGCACGAATTTTCATCTTCAATTCTCCTGTAGATGACCTGGATTAGTTGTGAATGCCCGGAGGATTCTTCATCTTTTCGCGCTCCGGTGTCAGCGGACGCTCCAGCCAATCCACATCTTGGTCTTCGATCTTGTGCACAATCACATGCTCATCACGGTTTGAACCCACTGTGCCGTAGTAATTGAACGCGTAGGAATATTGCGCATATCCACCAATCATGTGGGTCGGCTTCGGCACCGTACGGGTCACACTGTTCAGGATGCCGCTGCGCTTACCCGTGGTATTGGAACCCGGCGCATTCACATTCTTCTCCTGAGCGTGATACATGATGGCCATGCCGGTCGGAACGCGCTGCGATACCACCACACGAGCCACCACAGCACCGTTATCATTGACCGCCTCGACCCAATCGTTGTCCTTGAGACCAATCTTCTTGGCATCGTCTTCCGCAACCCAGAAATATGGCCCACCACGGAACAGGGTCAGCATGCGCAGATTGTCCTGATAGGTGGAATGGATACCCCACTTCGAGTGCGGCGTGATCCAGTTCAATACCAAGTGTGGCTTACCCTTGATCGCATCCGGCACCTTGCGATGCGCCTGCAGATCGACCGCCGGCTTGTAGGCACAGAAGCCTTCGCCGAAGTCAAGCATCCACTCATGATCCTGATAGAACTGGGCACGCCCCGTCAGGGTGCGCAGTGGAATATGCTCATGCAGGTTGGTATAGCAGGCGTTGTAGCTCACCTTCTCCGATTCAATACCGGACCAGGTTGGCGCGGTAATGATCTTGCGCGGCTGTGACAAGATGTCACGGTAGGTGATCTTGTCTTCATGTCGCCCTTCATACAGATGGCTGTGATCAATACCGGTCTTCTTGCTCTGCGCCGACCATGACTTATGCGCCACCTCACCATTGGTTTCCGGTGCCATACGCATCACCGCATCACAGACATGAATGTCTTCTGCCAGCGATGGCATGCCCTTGCTGATGCCCTCTTCGGTAATCACACCGTTCAGAGTAGCCAGCTCATCGATCTCTTGATCGGTGTTCCAGTCAATGCCCTTGATGTTGTTACCGAGCTTCTTCATCAGCGGCCCAAGCGCAATGTACTTGGCGTAGGTGTTGGGGAAATCACGCTCCACCACCTTGAAGATCGGCGCGGTCTTGCCCGGAATCAGATCACAATCGCCCTTCTTCCAGTCCTTGACCTCACCAAACGGCTGTGCCAGCGCCATCGCCGTATCGTGCTGCATCGGCAACGACACCACATCCTTCTGCGTACCCAGATGCTTTTCTGAAAGCTCCGAGAACTTCTTGGCAATGGTTTTGAAGATCTGCCAGTCGGAACGGGATTCCCAACCTGGATCAACCGCCTTACCCAGCGGATGAATGAACGGATGCATATCCGTGGTATTCAAGTCCGCTTTTTCGTACCAGGTTGCGGTCGGCAGAATGATGTCGGAATACGCGCCAGTAGAGTTGAGGCGGAAGTTGATATCCACCATCAAGTCCAGCTTGCCAGTCGGCGACTTCTCTCGCCACTTGATCTCCTTGCAGGCCTCACCTTCTACGCCCTCACTCAGCACACCGTTCTGTGCACCCAACAAATGCTTGAGGAAGTATTCGTGGCCCTTGGAGGAGCAACCAATCAGGTTGGAACGCCAGACAAACAGATTGCGCGGATGGTTTTCTTCTGCATCAACATCTTCATAGGCGAAGTTGATTTCACCCGTCTTCAGCTTGCTGGCCAGATAGTTGGACACACCCACTTCATCGGTCGCACCGGCCGCTTCCGCTTCCTTGACGATCTCAATCGGGTTCTTGTCAAAATGCGGCATGGATGGGGTCCAGCCCAAACGCTGCGCCACCACATTGTAGTCCGCCAACTGATAGCCGCGATAACGCGCCTTGGCTGTTGAGGCCAACAGGCCATCGGCTTCCACGCGCTCATAACGCCACTGATCGGTATGGAAGTACCAATAAGTCGTCGATGCGGTATGCCGCGGCGGACGATTCCAGTCGAGGCCAAAGGCGATCGGAGCCCAGCCTGCCTGCGGACGCAGCTTTTCCTGTCCCACATAGTGAGCCCAGCCACCGCCCGACTGACCGACACAACCACAGATGTGCAGCAGATTCATAATGCCGCGGTAGTTCATGTCATTGTGGTACCAGTGATTGATCGCAGCACCCAAAATCACCATGGACTTGCCACGCGTTTTCGCCGCATTGTCCGCGAACTCACGACCGGTGCGCTCGAGATCTGCCGCCGGAACACCGGTGACCTTCGCTGCCCAAGCCGGGGTGTACGGAACCGTCGCATCGGAATAATCGCTAGCGGTGGCATCACCCAGACCACGACTGACACCGTACTGTGCGACCTGTAAATCAAACACCGAGGTGACATACACTTCTTCCCCGGATACCAGACGCACTTTGCGCACCGGAACTTTGCGTAATAGAGAATCACCATCCTCCGGCGTAAAGTGCGGAAAGGTCACATCCACAACGGCATCGTGATGACTCAGACAGCTCAGCTCTGCATCAATCTCTTGACCTTGCGCCTGCTGCAGAATGTTCCACTTGCCTTCTTCACCCCAACGGAAGCCGACCGAACCATTCGGCACGACGAAGCGCTGTGACTTGCTGTCATAGACAATGGTCTTCCATTCCGGATTATTGTCCTCACCCAAATTGGCATCAAAATCGGAAGCACGCAGGAAGCGGCCGCTGACCAACTTACCATCCTGTTCATTGAGAATGACCTGCATCGGGAAGTCCGTGAAGCCCTGCGCGTATTCAACAAAATACGGCTCTTGACGATCAACCAAGAACTCCTTCAAGGCGACATGGCCCATCGCCATAAACGCGGCGGAGTCCGTACCCTGCTTCACCGGCATCCACAAATCCGCGAACTTCACATACTCCGCGTAGTCCGGCGCCATAGAGACAATCTTGGTACCGTTGTAGCGCGACTCAATCGCAAAGTGCGCATCCGGGGTACGCGTCATTGGTAGGTTCGCACCACAAACAATGATGTACTTCGAGTTGTACCAGTCCGCAGATTCCGGTACATCGGTTTGCTCCCCCCAAACCTGTGGTGAAGCCGGCGGCAAATCGCAGTACCAGTCATAGAAGGAGCCCACACCCGCGCCGATCAGCGACAGATAACGCGAGCCTGCCGCATAAGAAATCATCGACATCGCCGGAATCGGTGAGAAGCCATAGATGCGATCTGGGCCCCACTTCTGGATGGTATGGATATTCGCCGCCGCAATAATCTCGGTTACTTCATCCCAGGTCGAACGCACGAAGCCACCGAGACCACGCACGCCTACATAGCTCTCACGCTTCGCCGGGTCTGCCTGAATCGCTGCCCACGCCTCAACTGGATCCTTTCCGCTGCTGCGCTCAGCACGGTACAGATCCACCATGCGACCACGCACCAACGGATACTTAATACGGTGTGGGCTATAGAGGTACCAAGAGAACGAAGCGCCACGCTGACAACCGCGCGGCTCATGATTCGGCAGATCCTCACGCGTACGCGGATAGTCGGTCTGCTGCATTTCGTATGCAACCAAACCATTCTTGACGAAGATCTGCCAAGAACAACCGCCCGTGCAGTTCACACCATGGGTAGAACGAACGACCTTGTCATGGCGCCAACGGTTACGATAGGTATCTTCCCACTGACGATCTTCCGTCGTAACAATGCCATGCCCTTTCGAAAAGCTTTCCTTTGCCTTACCAAAGTATTTCAGTCGGTCGAGAAAGTGACTCATGATCTCGGTCTCCTAAATATTGACCTATTCATTCACAAAATTAGATGGGGCGACTCATCAAGCAGAAGGCAACCTGATAAATAAATCTTCTGCGAGGGAGAGATGGGCCGCCCCAAAACCAGTTAGGGGTTGTCGTATTCACGCTTCGGCCCCAAGTAATACCACCAGTTCAAGAGGAGGCACACCGCATAGAAGGCCGCGAATCCATAAAGCGCGTACTCCGGTGTTGCTGCATTGATCTGCTCACCAAACACCTTGGGAATAATGAAGGCGCCATACGCCGCCACCGCCGAAGTCCAGCCTAAGGCGGGGCCTGCCTGTTCCTTGTTGAACACCATGGCAATGGTGCGGAAGGTTGAGCCATTACCAATGCCGCTAGCTGCAAAAAGCACCAAGAACAAGACTAGGAATGGGAAGAAATATTCTTCCGGCGCGGCCGAGCGATAGGCCGCAGCCATGTAATACGCCACGCCTAAGGCACTCGCTGTCATCACAATAGACACCCATTGGGTTACACGCGCACCGCCGAGGCGATCCGCCATCCAACCGCCTACGGGACGAATCAGTGCACCAATGAACGGACCCATCCAGGCATACATCAGAGCTGACGGGCCATTCGGGTTCACTGCACTATGAACCATCACGCCATCCGGACCCATGACATGGGTAAAACCGAAGATGACCTTAATCGCCAAAGCAAAGCCTGCGGAATAGCCAATGAAGCTACCAAAGGTCATGGTGTAGATCACACTCATGATCCAAGTGTGCTTGTTGTTGAAGATTTGATACTGGCGCTTAAGGTTGGCCCCCACTGCACCCGGAATCATCTTCAACAGCACCACAGTGAAGAACAAAACACCTGCAATTACCGGCCACTTCGCCCAGCCCGGCGCACCCAAACCAGTCGGCGCAGGCAGGATGATGTACAGACCCGCCGCTGCAACAATGAACCCAATGATCAGCATCAGGGTGATCATCGAGAACGCGCCAATCGGAGATGGAAGATCCGGAGTGACATGCTCAACCTTGAGGTTGTTCATGCCAAACCAACCGGCAACCGCCAGCGGAATCAGGAAGATCAACCACACAAAACCGGCGTTATGAATCCAGGTTTCGGAGCCGGCTGGGATCTTACCGATCAGGGTTCCAGAGGTGTTCTCCAGAATCATCGGATCACCGCCAAAGATGCCAAAGGTCATCACCAACGGCACCAGAATCTGCATGGTGGTCACACCGGCATTACCAAGGCCTGCGTTCAGACCCAAGGCCAGCCCCTGCTGCTTCTTGGGAAAGAAGAAGCTAATGTTCGACATCGAAGACGCGAAGTTGCCGCCACCAAAGCCCGACAAGAAGGCCAGAATCTGGAATACCCAGAGCGGTGTTTCTTTGCTTTGCAGCGCAAAGCCCGCACCAATCGCCGGGATCATCAACAGCGCAGTAGTAAAGAAGATGGTGTTACGACCACCGGCGATACGAATAAAGAAGCTACTGGGAATGCGCAGAGTTGCGCCGGTCAATCCCGCGATTGCCGCCAACGTAAACAACTCAGCTTTACTAAAAGGAAAGCCAAGATTCAGCATCTGAACGGTGATAATTCCCCAATATAACCAGATCGCAAACCCATTCAGGAGGCTTGGGATTGAAATCCAGAGATTGCGGCTCGCAATCTTCTTGCCTTCTGATTCCCAGAATTTTTGGTCCTCAGGGTCCCATCTTGTGATGTCCGTCATGACACACTCTCCTCGTTAAGTTAACTCAATGATTAATCGATTACTTGCCCGCAGTCTCATCGCGCGCACGCTCTGCATCTGCAATTGCACGGTCTCGGGCACGACTGTATCGGCGGTAGAACTGCTCAATTAGATCGGACTGCTCTAACGTAGCTTTGGCAATCGCATATTCCTCAGCGCTTTCATGCATCAGCGAGGCCTCGCGTAATGCCTTGTCTTTTGCTTCGGCAATGCGCTTGCGCTGCTGATCCTTGGCAAAGGTGAAATGCATCCAAACCAAAGACACTGAAGTTGCTCCGTACAGCAACATAAACACGACACTGTTAATGCCGGTGAAATCGATTAACGCACCAAACATGATGGGCAGAAGAAACCCGCCCATGCCTCCTGCGAGGCCGACAATGCCAGAAGCCACTCCGATCTGTTCCGGATATTCATCCGACAGAAACTTGAACACAGAAGCCTTACCAAATCCCCAGGCAATACCCACGACGAACAACAACGAAGTAAAGACCCAAACATTTAGTCCGATGTGGAATGCAGCCTCGCCACTGGTTGTTTTAATCAACAAAGAAGTCTGCGGATACGACATCAAGAACAAGGAAACCCAAGAAATCCACATCACCCACCATGTCACCTTGTAGGCGCCGTATTTATCGGAGAACCAGCCCCCAAGCGCACGAATTACACCGGATGGCAAAACAAAGATCGAAGCCAACAGTGCCGCCGTGGTGATATCAAAACCATATTCCGCGATGTAGTACTTGGTCATCCACAGCGAAAGTCCAACAAACCCACCAAATACCAAAGAGTAGTACTGCATGTACTTCCAGATATTCGGATCCTTAAGTAGCTTCATCTGGTCACGCAACGTGACATGCGAACCGACCTTATGCTCAGGATCCTCGTAGGTAAACATCCAGTACAGAACCACTACGATGAACATCGCAACGGCATAGACCTTTGGCACCATCTGCCAGCCGTAGGCCACCACTAGCGATGGCGCCACAAACTTGGTCAGCGCAGCACCGGCGTTACCGGCACCGAAAATACCCATCGCAAACCCTTGCTGCTTCTTCGGAAACCAGCGCGCGGTGTAGGCAATCCCCACCGAAAAGGAGGCGCCCGCCACACCCACAAACAGGCCCAATACCAAGAACTGCCAGTATTGCGTCGCCTCACCAATTAACCAGAGTGGCAAGATGGTGGCGACCATCAACAGAAAATAGACGATGCGGCCACCATAGCGGTCGGTCCAGACCCCAACTGGGAGTCGCATTAACGAACCGGTCAAGATCGGTGTCGCGATCAAGATGCCGAACTGAGTTTCAGTCAGCGCCAACAGCGTCTTAATTGGGATGCCGATGATCGAGAACATCACCCACACAGCAAAGCAAGCTGTGAAAGCGATGGTGTTCATACTCAGGACAGATAACTGCTTTGTACGGAAGCTAGGCATGACACATTCCCTCGTAGTGCGTTCCTAATTCATCGGAACGCAAACTACTCAGCTATCTGCTCCTCTTCAACACCCCTTTTTAGACAACAAGTGAAGCTTTCGATGCATCAGATACCACCAAAGTGGTACCAGTACTACCATACCTATCCCTGTGTATTTATTGTGTTTTCGTGATCTTCGACTAGCATTCAGAAACAAGTTGCAATAGCCCTGATCTACCCATGAGCTACTACCGCATACCGCATAACTAACTCCTCTGACCATGCCTGAACACAAAAAGAATTATTCGCTGATTACACGCTTTCGCATCTCGATGGGCATCATCCTGTTATTGGTGTTTGTCAGCATGCTGAGCTCGATCCAAGTTACCGAGTCGGTCAGCGGAATGGGTAGCGCTGTAAACGATGCAGGCTCTTTACGTATGCTGGCTTATCAGATCGGAACTACCCTACAAGCTCAATCCGATCCAGAAAGAAAAGCGTCCACCCTGCACTATCTTTCCACCCAGTTTTCAAACCGACTGAATGGGCCTGTAGTGAGACGCCCACTGCAAGAAAATGGAAATACTCGCCTACAGAAAACCTACGAGAACGTTGTCATTGATTGGCGGCGGATCGATACATTGATTCAGAAAAGCGTTGCTTCCTATCAATCCAATGCATCAAATCTAACTCTGATCCAAGAATTACAGAGCGAATACCTCTACGCGCTTCCTGCTTTTGTTTCTGTGATTGACAACATGGTCAAGGAGATCGAACTGGAGGTAGAAAACAAGATTCAAACACTGCATGTCATCCAGATTTCTAGCCTCTTCTTAATCTTGGTTATCGTGGCTGCTTCAATCTATGCAGTAAATGAAAGCGTAATCCGTCCGCTGGATTCCCTGATGTCCGCTGTAAACGCCATTCGCCGCGGAGACTTTGCATCACGTGCAACTTACAAAGATGCCAACGAAATCGGCATTCTCGCCAGCACATTCAACGCAATGGCATCAGAATTAGCTGACAACCATATAGAAAGAGAAAATGAACTCAAACAGAAAAATATTGATCTTGAGCGAAAAAAATCCGGTCTAGAATTACTGTCCTCTACATCGAAAATATTGGCCGAAAACCCGACCAGAAGCGAATCCTATGTTGCCATCCTCAGAGAGATTCGAAAATTCCTGAATATCTCAGGCGGCGTCATTTGCCTATCAAAAGCGAACGCAGCCAACGGGCACCTGCTTGCTTCTTTTCCAGGGCCTGTATCTAAGGAGGAAGGTTGCGAAAATGATTGCCAGCGGTGTCACGCAACGCCTGAAGTCACCGTTTCGCGCATGACCATTCCGATTAAAAATCGGGATCACGAAGCCCCTTACGGCCTACTTACTCTCGATGCAGACATTCGCGCGCTAGACGAATGGGAGCGCATGACTCTTCGGATTATTGCTGAACAGATCGCCTCTGCTCTCATGATTTCACAAAGCTCCATTCAAGAACAGGAGAACTTGCTGAATCTTGAACGTAGTAACATTGCGCGCGAGCTACATGACTCTATCGCGCAATCACTGTCTTACTTGAAAATCGAAGTCAGTCGATTGCAGAAGCTACTCCCCCAAGAAGAAGAGGCTCATGCAGCCCAGGCAATCAGCAATGATATCCGCGCCGAACTGACCAACGCCTATGCCCGCTTGCGCGAATTGTTGACCACCTTTCGCCTCAGCATTCGGACCGATGAGATCTCGGATGAAATCACCAAATCAGCTCATGAATTCCAAGAAAAAGGCGGATTTTCCATCCAGCTCGAAACCCGCCTTGGCGATTGCAGCATCAGTCCGCACGAAGCTGTCCATCTGATTTACATCTTGCGAGAAACGCTGAACAACATCCAGAAACATGCACAAGCCAAACAGGTTTCAATCCAGATTCACTGTTTCGAACAGAGGCAAATCAGATTGAAAATTGAAGATGACGGCATTGGATTTGACCCAAACAACAAAAAATCAGGTCACTATGGTCTCTCTATTATGCATGAACGCGCTCGTGCGCTCGGTGGCATTCTCGATATCCATCCACGAGATGGCGGCGGCACCATCATTAGTCTGCAGTTTACTCCTATACTAAATCATGCTGAAAATTCTCAGGACATCACTCCATGGCTACAGAACCTATGACCTCGATTCTTGTGATTGATGACCATCCCTTGTTTCGCAAAGGGGTGCGCAACCTGCTTTCAATGGACCCGGCGCTAGAAGTTACGGAAGAAGCTGCCGGCGGCGAAGAAGGCATCGAAAAAGCACTGAAAACACAGCCACAGCTCATTTTGCTGGACATTGATATGCGCGGCATGAATGGTCTCGAAACATTGAGTGCCCTAAAAAAACACGAGCTCAACGCAAAAATCATCATGCTCACGGTTTCCAACAACGAAGAGAATGTACTGACCGCACTCCGCCTCGGCGCAAACGGCTATCTGCTCAAGGACATGGAACCTGAAGACATCCTTGCGGGAATCCATAACGTTCTCAAGGGAGAAACTGTAATCAGCCCACAGCTTGCAACTCTACTTGCTAATTTTTTTCGCCAGAATCAAACACTCACCAACACGCCGGATCAGGCCGGCCTAACCCAGCGCGAAACAGAAGCGCTGCAGCTATTGTCAGAAGGATTAAGCAACAAACTGATTGCACGAAAACTTGGAATCTCTGATGCCACCGTCAAGGTGCATATCAAACATATCCTGCGCAAACTCCAGCTTAGTAGCCGAGTTGAAGCCGCGGTGTGGGCGATCAAGAATCTGGAGGATTAACCGTTTTTTCAGTAAACGGATTGCGCTCACGTAGAGTTCCAACTGCCAGCGCGATTGAGAGCAAAATAACAGAATTCAATAACACTGGCACCACCAAAAAGGCATAACCCAAAGACTCAATCTGTGGGCTACCAATCGCCGCAGTAACTGCAGTTGCTCCACCTGGCGGATGCAAACAGCGCGCTCCATGCATTAGCAACATGGACAACACGATAGCTACAGAAGACGCAAAAACCGGATGATCAATCAACAACAAACAACTGATCCCAACAAAAGCAGAAACCTGGTGACCGGCCACAAGATTCCATGGACGCGATGCCGGGCTATGTGGCAGCGCAAAAATGAGCATCGCCGACGCACCGGTCGACGCGAGCACCATACCAATATGTTCACCCTCAAGAATGGTGTAACTCAGGAAAGATGCCATCAGCGTTGCAGCGAAGGCTCCCACTACTGAGGCCGTTGCTTCTTGCGCATGCATTCCATGTAACATCCATCATCCTCCAGACAAAGCGTGCCGGATACTAGCACCCAAACCTCCATTGACGAAACACCATGAAAATAACCAAGAACAGCGTTGTCACTATCGAATATCGCATGGTGGACGAGAAAGCCAACCTAGTTGATAGCACGGACGATAGCGAAGCCCTGCAATTCATTCAGGGATATGGCATGGTACTGCCCGCGATTGAGCATGAAGTCGAGGGCCATGTCGCGGGCGAACGATTGACCTTCAAGATTGCCCCGGAAGAAGGCTTCGGCCCCCACGACCCAGAACGGGTCCGCAAGATTCCTCTGAGCCAATTCCCTGCAGACCCAACTCCCTATCCGGGAGCGCGCTTCTACACCCAGAAGAACAATCAAGATGTTGCGGTTACCGTGATTACGGTAGACCGAGACGAGGTAACCGTAGATGGAAATCATCCATTGGCAGGCATACCACTTCTCGTGGATCTCGTGATTACCGAAGTTCGCCCTGCGCTTGAGAGCGAACTCGCAAGTGGCGTCATCCAAACCGACGAATCCATCTTCGAAAACGCACACTGAGAATCGTAACCATAAAAAATGCCCGCCAAATTGCGGGCATTTTCAGTGTAAGCAACCGCTTCAGCTATGCAGCCAGCTCTCGATGCTGAACCGCAGGTCGCGTCTCTCTCTTCCCAAGGGTCAACAGATCCCACACCAGCAATACATAGCCCAACGCGAAGATGATGCCGGAGACTTGGCGCCAGAACATGGCATTGAGAAACGACGGATGCGCCTGCGCTGCAAAATAGCCCATCCAAGTCGAGCCCTCAACAGCACGCTCAATCTGTGACTGGCTATAACCGGCAATCAGCAACGCCATCACCATACCAATCATGCCAATCCACAACAGCGCTGTAGACCACTTCCACTTCCAACCGCCAATCAAATTGCCACTCATCCAGACTTCACCACGCGATTTCTGCGCAGCCAGATAGAAGAATGCAATCACTGCAGCAGCGTAGGCACCAAAGAATGCCAAATGGCCATGCGATGCGGTCCATTGGGTGCCGTGAGTATAGAGATTGATCTGCGGCAAGGTGTGCATAAAGCCCCACACACCTGCGCCAAAGAAATTGCCGACCGCCTGCCCGATGGTCCAACCCAAGGCGGGGTGATTCTTGTTCTTCATATTGTGCGCACCGGAATCAAATACCGCATGCACAACCATCGCTACCAGTGGTATTGGCTCTAGTGCCGAGAAGAAACCGCCAATCGTGAGCCAGTATTCCGGCGTGCCAATCCAAAAATAGTGATGCCCCAAACCGAGAATACCCGAACCGAATAACAGAGCCACTTCGATATACAACCATGTTTCAACAATCTTGCGACGTACACCCAAGGTTTCCATCAGCATATAGGCCATGATGCAACCCACCATCACTTCCCAAGTTGCCTCAACCCAGAGATGGATCACCCACCACCACCAGAACTGATCTACTGAAATATTTGGGGTAAAGAACATGCCCGCCAAATACAGGCCCGCCAAGGCTAGCAGATCGAGCACTAGAACACCGGCTACGCCGGTATAACGCCCTCTACTGAAGGTTGCCACCACGTTGTAGAAGAATACCAACACCGCAACCACAATACCGATGTCCGCCCAACGCGGCGCCTCGATATATTCACGGCCTTCCATGATGAACCAGATGGTCTTGATATCGGCCGGTCCCACCTGAACCAAGATGTAAACCGCGACCACTACAGCCACGGCAATCGTCAATACCCAGAAAATAAGGTTGCCTAGTTTCAGACCGACTACCTCATGTTGCGACTCATCCTCCAACATCCAATAAACACCGCCGAGGAAGCCATAGAGCAACCATACGACCAACGCATTGACGTGCACGGTTCGGTTCACAGAGAAATCAATGACCTCGAACAGGAAGTCCGGATACAGGTACTGAAAACCCGCTAAAACACCAAACAGTACCTGAGCACCAAACAACACCAGAGATACTGTGAAGTACTTGAGCGCCAGCTTCTGACCGCCATTCAGATTGGTGGTATCAAATCTTCCAAGAACAGCCATGTCGAAACTCCTTAGTTAGCGTCCTGGTCCATGCCGCGGAAGTTGTGCGGGAACCCAAGTGTATTGATTGCGCTCATCCACTTTAGATAAGCCACAGTGGCGCGCGCCTCGTCTTCTGTAATTCCGAGATTCGGCATACGTCGACCCAACGCGTTGTTCGCGCCCTTACTCGGGTCCATCAGAAATGCAACCATGTTCGCCTCGCGACTCTTGCGGTCACCCCACATCGGATCCAGCCATGCCTTGGTCAGATCTGGCGCGTAATACGCGCCATTGCCCAACAGGGTGTGACACTGCATGCAATTCTTGGCCTGAATGTTGAGCTTGCCAGTAGTAATCAGGGCTTCTGCCTCTGCTTCATTCAGCATCTTTCCGAACAGCGGGTCATCCTGACCAATCACCGGCTCGTAGCGATTCTTTTCATCATTAAATTCGTAACTGACACGCTGATTAATGATGGAGTAAGCCGGAACCTGCTTCCCTCCAGCCACGATGTACGACATCGTGTCGAAGGTCAGAAAAATCAGGGTAATCAGCGAAATCCCCGTCACCCAGACAGCAATCTTTCGCCAGAGTGAAGAGGATGACCACCAAAATTCTTGGGTCATAACAAGGTACTCCTTTCGGAAGAATGAAAAGAATCGGTCGCCTCCTGCTCACAGGCATGCGTACCCACACAAAGCTTCCAGATTGCACGCGGAGCCAACAAATAACCCAGCAACATCAGCGCCACGATCGATGTCCAGAAATGACTATTGAAAAGATTAGCGGCATCACCAAGAAAAAATACCGAGATCACCAGCGCGCTGTAGGACAGATACGCCAACCACATCAGGCCGGGCATGTTGCGAATCCGGCTGTAAGCAAACAACAAGGCATACAACGCCCCACAAAGAATCACCATCGCGGCAGAAAAAAACACCGTAAAGAAATCTGCCAATGCGACCGGCTCAATCACACTTCACTTCCCGAAAAGAACGAAGAGATCCGAAAATGATCATGAATTCTCAAGCATCAGCACCAGCACAAAATGAACAACCACAAAAACGGCAACGATGACAAAAACCGCTTTGTTTTCACTCTTCTCATAAATCTTCTGCAACGACATAGGCACCCACCTAAAAAGCGCACCACGAACCAATACTTCTTGGGATATTATGTGAACCGCTCTCAATCATTCCTTGATTAGAATCAAAAAATCCACCTGCAGTATGCGGAAGTGAAAGCGAGAGACTGGCTCTGGAGAATGCGCAACAACCGATCGCCTGAGATACGCCTGAGCGCATAAACAGCCCTGAATTCCGCACGGTATCGAAAAATTGCCGAGCCTTTTGTCTTACTTTAGACCATTAAACTAAAATAAAGAGCCGCACTAATTCAGGTTCGACATCAGGCAATGAAGAGAAAAACGCAGGGCAAATTCGTCACCATCTCTACGCTCGGTGAAGTCGCAAACGC